>PUMZ01000165.1 GCA_003551565.1 Candidatus Brocadiaceae bacterium
CACCCATGCGATTGTGAGAGAAAAAAAGCCGGCGACTCAGAGTTGAAGCAAAAAAATCCACTCAATTTTTCGACAAAACGGGAAAATCACGCTTTCAATTTCGAGAATCGCTCAATTTTGGCTGTTACATAATTCACGGTTTCAGTTCAACACATGCGATATGTAGGACTTGTTAGACTTATAGCATGCAACATAGAACGTTTGTCTAAAATTATGCAGAGTGCTCGGTGTCCATCCCATTGTGCGATCGAAAAGGAAAGTGCCGGCGAGGCGCACCGGGGGATGTGTTTCAAATTGATACGCAGCGCGGGCCCCGATGTGTTTCAAGGTGGGGCGGGGCTGGCAAAAAGGTATCTGTCCGGTTAACCGGCAAGTTGCACGCATTCCCCTGCCGGCAGCGGGAGTTTGAATTCTCTATCGTTATGAAGCTTACCTGTCTCTCAAAAAGTCAAGTCGGATTGCGCTTTGCCGGGAACGCCGGCATCCTTGCCGGCAAGTATACGGATTGCGCTTTGCACGGGAGAAAGGCCGGCAGGGGTGCCGCCGTTCCCGGAAAAGTTGGTTTTTAAAAAAAGACTGACAGGCAACCAGGCAACTTTCCAGCAACCAGCACGTATTCATTCGAGGGAGTGTTTTTTTATTTTTCTGTAGAGGGTGCTCGGTGCGATTCCCAGTTCCCGGGCGGTCGCACGGCGGTTGTTGCGGTTTCGGGCCAGGGCCCGTTCGATCATAAAGGCTTCCATCCGGTCGAGTGTGCGGATTTCCTCCGCCGTCGCTGCGTTTTCCGGGGAATTGGAGCCTTTGATTGACTCCGGCAGGTGGCGTGTCTCGATAATGTTGCCCCGGCAGAGAGCGAAGCTGTGTTCGATGATGTTTTCAATCTCCCTGACGTTACCGGGGAAATCGTAACTCAGGAGCTGTCCCATCGCTTCATTGCTGACGCTGATAACATTCCGGCCGTACATTGCGTTGTATTTTTTGATGAAGTGCTCGACGAGCAGCCGTATGTCTTCGCGACGCTGTTTCAGGGAGGGCAATGTGAGTTTTACAACGTTGATTCTGTAAAAAAGGTCCCGGCGGAAGGTTCCGGCATCGACAAGCCGTTCGAGGTTGGCGTTGCTGGCGCTGACGATCCTCACGTCGGCTTTTTCGGGTACCGAACCCCCGACAGGCATGTAGGTTTTTTCCTGCAGCACACGCAGAAGTTGCACCTGCATGGCCGGTGACGTTTCGCTGATCTCGTCCAAAAACAGCGTTCCTCCGCGGGCCAACCGGAACCGGCCGGGTTTATCGCTTTTTGATCCGGTGAACGCTCCGTCTTTGTGCCCGAACAGCTCCGATGCGAGCAGCGTCTCGGGCAACGCGCCGCAGTTGACGGCGATGAACGGGCCATCTCTTCTGTTGCTCAGGTTGTGCAAAGCGCGGGCCACGACCTCTTTTCCCGTCCCCGTCTCCCCCTCGATCAGCACATTGCTGCCGCTTTCTGCAATCTGCGGGAGTGTATCGAACAGTCGCTGCATCCTCCGATTTCGCCCGATAATGCCTTCGAAACTGTATTGTTCCCGCAGCTCCCTGGCCAAAGACACATCACGGAAGGTCTCAACGCCTCCGACAATCTGCCGGTCCTGATCCTTTAAAAGGGTGGTGGAGACGATGATCTCTTTGCGCTGGCCCAGCGCGTTGATAAAATGCACCGGTTTGTTTATCACGGACTCGCCGGTCTGCATGGTATGTTTCAAGGCACATTGGGCCTCGCAGATATTTGTATGCATGATACTGTGGCATTGTTTGCCGATGGCATCTTCCCGGTCGAATCCGGTGATTTCCTCTGCAGCCTGATTGAACGACGTTATGCGCCAGTCGGTATCGATGGTCAATATGCCGTCGGGGACGAATTCCTGACCGACCGCATTTTCGGACCCGTAGGTATCGAGGATCTGGTTGGAAAGCGCACTGAGATAATGGTCCAGATCGATGTTGTTCTCTTCCGGGGCGTGGAAAAGCATCTCGTGCACCGCGGCCATAGTCCTGACCCTGGTGCTGATATCCTCAAGGAACGCGGCCTCCGGATTGTCCTTTCCGGAGTTTTTCATACCCGCCTCGAGCATGGTGACGATCGTTTCCAGATTGCTCTTCACCAGGCTGTAGCTCTCGTCGATCAGTGCCTGTTTCTCCCGCAGGGTTGTCTCAAGCCGCTCTGCCAGCTGCTTTGTTTCCGTAACGTTTTCAAAAACAGCAGCGAAGCGCTCGTTGTCGAGACGGTATGCGCTGATATTGAAATGCCCGCCTGCCGGTTCGAAACAGCTTTCGAAAACGGCCGGTTCGCCATCAATGACAACCTTGCCGAATTTTTCGATGAGGTTTGTTTCTCTTATGTCCGGGAAGATATCCGTGGCTTTCCTGCCGAGAACATCCGAAGCCCCCAATCCCGTGTGTTTTTCAAAAGCGGGATTGACGTCCAGAAAGACATAGTCGACCGGCCGTCCGGCCTCATCCACCACGATGCGATGGAACGCGATGGCATCAAGGGTGTTCTCGTAGAGGAGCCGGTGCTTCTCTTCGCTTTTGCGCAGTTTTAAGTCCATTGCGCGCCGGTACAGGGTCGTCTTTACAGCGGCAAGCAGTGCGTCCCCGTCGATCGGTTTCACAAGGTAACCGTAAGGTGATGTGGCCTTCGCCCGCTCAATCAACCGATCATGCGAATGGGCCGTGAGAAATATGACGGGCACGTCGGAAACCGCTCCGATATGCTCGGAGGCGTCAATGCCGTCCATATCCCCCTCCAGACTGATATCCATCAGCACCAGGTCGGGGTCCGGCCCGTTTTTCACCAATTCTACGGCCGTCTCGCCCGAAGTTGCGGGGCCCAACACGTTGTACCCCGCACCGTCCAGGGCCCGCTCACACAGCAAGGACGCAATGGGATCGTCTTCGACGATGAGGATGTTTTTTGCGCTCACTTTTTTGCCTTTCTTCCGGTCAGTACCGTCCATGGTTTCAATTTTTCCAATATTTCCAGGCGAAAGTTTTGTCCGATTCCTGAGCAGCAACGGCTTCCAGTCCTGTGCAAGGCCCGTGCACGAAGCCGGCATCGTTTTGCGGAAGCTTTGGATAACTGTATATATTCACTGAACCACGTTGGTCAGTGTTATAAACATTCATAGAACCACAGATGGACACAGATTAACACGGGTAAGGCACAAGACTTCAAAGTTGTTGCCCCTCCTTAACCTGCCTCTAACCCGACTTTCCGGGTTAGCTATTTTACCACCATATGTTCTTTTGTAAAAACAATGCCTTTCAGCTTTTATGTTTTTTTGCCAGTGTATTACCCTACTGTTCATTTGACATCGCACGGCATATAAGGCTATAATTGAGCCAATATGATGTGTATAAAGCTTTCTGTCTATCGAAGTGTCCGGTGACAGTATTACCCTTTCAGGAGGAGGTTTGCCAGTGGCTTCTATAATCAAGAAAAGAAAGAAGGGGCGGAATTATTATTATGCGGTTCAAAGTAAAAGGGTTGATGGGGAGCCCCGGATCGTGTGGCAAAAATATCTGGGCACACTTGATCGTATTCTTGAACGGGTGGATGCTTCGGAGCCGCCAGGGCCAAAAGAAACCGTGCTGTTTGAGGCTGGGGCAGTGGCCGCCTTGCTGCAAATGGCAAATCGGTTGGCTTTAGTTGAGATAATAGACGAAATTGTTCCCAAACGTGATCAAGGCCCGTCGGTAGGACAATATATGGTGCTCGCCTCCCTAAACCGCGCTCTGGCCCCACGCAGCAAGGCTCGCATCGGGGACTGGTATGAATCGACTATTTTGCGCAGGGTGTGGGGGATGCCCGAAACTGCCTTCACCAGCCAGAGATTTTGGGACCACATGAATATGATCGGAGAGGACGAGATAAACCTGATCCAGGAGCGTCTTTTGGACAGGATAGGAGTCGAGATTGGGCTCGACACCGAAGTTCTGCTTTATGATACAACCAACTTTTTTACCTTTATCGCTTCAACCAATGTGCGCAGCACTTTGGCCCGAAGGGGTCGAAACAAACAGAAAAGAAATGATCTGCGTCAGGTGGGACTTTCGATTATAGCCAGCCAAAAATTCCAGGTGCCGCTTATGCACAGGGTTTATGAGGGTAATTGCAATGACCTGACGCTTTTCCCGAAAGTGGTGGAATCTTTGCAGCAGCGCTATAGCCGCATTTTGCAGGAAAACACGGATACAACCTTGATATGCGACAAAGGATGCTTTGGAGAAGAAGCGCTTGAAACCCTGGCAGTGGGCGGTGTTCATTTTGTGTGCTCTCTGCCATCCACCTACTTTTCGGAGACATTTGCCACTTCTGTCGAGCAGTTAAAACCTCTGGCCGAACCGCCCGGAACACGCGTGGCAAGCTACCCGGTGGAACTGTGGTCCAAGGAATGCCAAATGGTTCTATGTTATTCTGAAAACCTCTATACCACACAACTTGATAGTATTACGCGGCAGATGGTAAAATGCCAGAAAGCACTTGCTGATCTGCAGAGGTCCCTCCTCAGGCGGGCAACCGAAGGGGGGCGGGGTAAGCGTCCGACGGTGGGATCAGTGCGCGCTAAAGTGCGGGGCATACTGTCCGGACAATATCTTGATGAGATTATAAAAACGAAAGTGAAAGTGAAAAAGAAAGGGGCTATTCCCACCCTGCAGTATGAAGTCGACCATGACGCACTACAGCAAATAAACACCCATCGTCTGGGCCGTACGCTTCTGGTGACGGATCGCCTTGACTGGAAGCCGCAGCAGGTGGTGAAAGCCTATCGGAGTCTGGCGCGAGTAGAAGACGCATTTAAGGATATGAAGAGCACTGAGTTTTTGCAATGGCAGCCGGCGTTTCACTGGACGGACCAAAAAATAAGGGTTCATGGATTTTACTGCGTTCTTGCGCTGACGCTTGTCCGGTTGGTGCGTAAGGTCGCCTGGGAAAATGGCATTAAGCTGTCAGTGCCGGCCTTGCTCGAAGAACTCAGTGATATAAAAGAAGTGGCGATGGTGTATCCAAAGCATTACAAGAAGGGGGGAGACAACCGGCTGACACACAGCCGGATGTCGCGGCGTCAGTTGAAGCTTGCAAAGGCCCTGGACATCGGCCGAATAACAGCCTGGGGGTAATACACAGGAATTGCCGATAAACCACTATTAGAAAGTGGGTTGTGAAACTTCTTTTTCGCTAACCCGGAAAGTCGGGCTAAACGCACTAAAAGCTCTTGCCGGTTTTCATCAGTGTTCATCTGTGGTTGCTGCAATTGCTGCTCCATTAAAGAGAAACACGTTTACACTGAAGCCTGGGATATTTGAAATTTAACACAAGACCGGTGGGAAGTTGCGTCACCCTTAAATAGTTAATCATCTGTCCGAGCTCAACATTTGTGATTTTCTCTATAACCTTTGTGTCCACCACAACTCTATCTTCCACAATTAAATCGGGAATATATTCACCGACCTTTTTGCCTTTGTATACTATATCAAAACAGCTTTGCTGCTTGCAGATCACGCCTCTGAACTCTAATTCAACCGCCAAAGCATTTTCATAAGGTTTTTCAAGGAAACCATGCCCCATGGTGTTTAGCACTTCCATGGCCGAACCGATAATAATTCCCGTCGTGTCCGTATTTTTCGCTATCAACAATTATCCATCCCTATAAATACGCTTTAAATACAGATGGACACAGATGTAAAAAACTTTTTTCTTTGGTTCGTTATCTGTGTTTATCTGTGTGCATCTGTGGTTCTTTTTCCCGGAATACGCTACGTGGTTCACTGAGGACTTTCGGATAACTTAACATTGTCTTCGGAGTCATGTCAAAAAAAAGTTCTTCTCGGATCAGACTGGCCGGGAATTCACCGCAGGAGCCTCTGAGGGCTCTCTTTGGAATGCCGTGCGTAGCGAGAGCGGATCACAGCTTTTATGTTCACAGATCCGGCAAAACGGGAAAACAACGGGTGAAAGCGGCGCTCCACTCCGTTTTGTGTTGTATTCCAAAACGGTCGTATAAAAAAATGGCCGCTCTTCACCGAAAAGACCCAAAACGGCGGCAGTTTGCCGGATCCCTGACCGGCTTTTATGACAAATTGCGTTCCATCGATCTGTTTGATAGTGGTTAAAAGGTGCTGGAAACAGTTATTTTCTGGCATTGGTATCACTGCCAGAAATTCCGGCTAATACTTCCGGGCCGGTGTCCGATAGTAAAGTAAAGGCTGGAGGATCGGCCGAAAGGCCGCAACAGGCTCGTCGTGATCCCCTCCAGGGGGCTTCCGGAGTATGTGAAATGCCGCGTTGGTCCATGGACGGTTGCAAGCGTCCATGACGGGCGGAGTGTTCGGCCATGTGGGCGGAGGCCTGGCGTTGAGTGCGGAATGCTGCAGGGTGATTCATGCGGCGTTCATTGTGGCAGGGACTATTTTCTGTTCGCTTGAGCAAGGGTGCGGTACGGTGGTTGATAATGTGGGAAACAATATTATAAGGGATCTGACGCGCATTATGAGGAAAGATCGGAAGCGGGCCGCCTCGCGCGGGGGCGCTTCCGATCTTTCCGATCCCGAAATCCGCGATGTGGTCAGCTTCGAACTGGTTGAGTTGCTGGAAAGGGTCAGAACGGCCGACGTGGTGCGTAAGGACCGGGTCCATCGGGTCATCGAACGACTAAAAAAGGATGAGCTTGTGACGTCGGAGTCGGTACGCGAGGCCGCGGAGCGGATGATCGAAAAAGGGATCTGACCTGCCATGGAACGACCTTTTTTCGGTCTCAGATAAAGGTGTTGCGACTGCTACGGGTGTCCTGGCAGTTACGTCACGCGCACAGTCTGCAGAGGACCGGGCCCGCGCTGCGGCAGTTCCGTGTTTGTGCCGATCAACAAGAACGGCACGGAACGACGGTTCTTTGAGCCCTGCTTTTTGACCGTAAAACCTTTCTGAGAGGGGGGCGCACATTTCGGGGAAGCATATTTTGTTGTCATTATTATTGATATTCACATGCCGGAATCAGGAGGAGCCATGAACAGGAACGAACCGGAGGATCGCGATCATGACCTCACCAAAAAAACGACCTCCGACATCTGTTTGATAAAATCGACCGGAAAAAATGCAGACCCGGCCGCGGTGGAGATGGCGCGGGATGGGCACGGGAACAATAAGCGCCCGAAGGGGAGCGAATGTCTCTTCCGACCTGCGCTGGCCACTGTTCCCGATATGGTGTCGGTCCTGGACCGGGAGATGAACATTGTCGATAGCAATGGGAACGGCCCGGGAGCGGTGCCGGAAAGCAGAAGGATTTGCAATGCGAAGTGTTACAGGACGTATCACGGTATGAATCGCCCATGCCCCGGCTGTCCTGCAAAAAAGGTTTTGCAGACCGCCATGCCGGTCGAGACGGAAATGGAGTTCCCCGGAGGTCTCCGGGCCGAGCTGCGTCTTAGCCCCATCCTGGACGATCAAGGCGAAGTGAAGCAATTTGTTGAGTGGGTCAGGGATATTACACCGGACAGGCGGCGTATGGAGCACCTCCGGCACATGATGTTTCTCGACAGGTTGACCGGCCTTTACAGCCGGGCTTTTGCCGAAGTGGAGATCGGAAGGCTCAATACGGAACGGCAACTGCCACTGAGTCTGATCATCGGTGATATCAACGGCCTGAAACTCTTCAACGACAGCCTCGGGTATGACAGGGGGGATGAAGTCCTGCAGAAGATCGCCTCGATCATGGAACGGTGTTGCCGGGAGGAGGATATCGTCTCCCGCTGGGGCGGGGACGAATACGTCATTGTTCTGCCCCGCACCGCAGAACAAGAAGCCAGGCGGATATGCCGGAGGATAGAGGTCAGCGTCGCCGAAACCCTTGTGGAGGGGATGTCCGTCTCCGTTGCCCTGGCCTGCGGAATGAAGAGCAAGGCCGATCAGGATATCCTCGATGTGTTGAGGAATGCCGAGGACGAGATGTACAGGCGGAAGATGGCACAAAGCCGCGGCGTGCACGGCCGGATACTCACGGGATTTCTGGACGTGCTGGAGGCGAAAAGTCACGAGACGCGGGAACATTCGCGGCGTATGCACCGGGCGGCCCGTTTGGTCGGTCGTCGGATCGGGCTCGGTGATGCGGAACTGAACTCGCTGTCGCTTCTCGCGCTGCTGCACGACATCGGGAAAATCGGCATTGCGGATGAAATATTGAAAAAACCCGGCAATCTGACGGATAAAGAGTGGAGGTCGGTGAAAAAGCATCCGGAAACAGGGCACCGGATCGTCTCCACCACCGAGGAGTTTTCCCACGTTGGCCACCTGATCCTCCATCATCACGAGCGCATGGACGGAAACGGCTATATTGCCGGACTGAAAGGAGATGAGATACCGCTGTGTTCCAGAATCATCTCGATCGTGGATGCCTACGACGCCATGACGAACCATCGACCCTACAGGCGCGCGCTTTCGCATGCCGAGGCGATTGGCGAACTGCAACGGTGCGCGGGCAGCCAGTTCGACCCGCATCTTGTTGAAGCGTTTATTGACGTGATGTAATCAGAGAAAGCATGTTCGGGTGCGTTGCTTGCCGCCGCAAAACCCGGTGGCCAACGCAATGATTTGAATCGGCAACCCCGGCAAATCAGATGTGTCCTGATTGGCCGGAGCGTGACAGCAGAAATCGGTACAGACCATGAACCAGGGGACAGAGCAAACAATGAAAATCCTTGTCGCCGAAGACGAACCGACATCCCGAAGGATGCTGGAAAAAATCCTGACCGTGAGGGGGTATGACGTTGTAACTGCAAGCGACGGCCGAAGCGCCTGGCGCACGATGCAGGGAGGTGATCCGCCCCGCCTTCTGCTCCTTGATTGGGTCATGTCCGGAATGAGCGGCGTAGAACTGTGCAAGAAATTGAAACAGGCGGAATTGGAAAAACCGATTTACATCATTATCGTGACCGCCATGTCGAAAGAGAAAGATCTGCTGAAAGGTTTTGAGGCGGGGGCCGACGACTATATTACCAAACCCTATAATGCCAATGAACTGCAGGCCAGAATTGGCGTGGGCATGAAAATGCTCTCCGCGCAGGATTCTCTTATTTATACGGCAAACCACGATTACCTGACCGGCGCCCTGAACCGTCGTGCCGTCATTGACGCACTGCACCGTGAGCTGGCCCGTGCCGGGCGGGAGAAGAAAGCCTTAACAACCGCCATCCTGGACATTGACCGTTTCAAAAACATCAACGACACGTACGGCCACATGGTCGGGGATGAAGTGTTGAAGGGCCTTGTAAGAAAACTGCAAAGCATCGCCAGGCCGTATGACTACATCGGGCGCCTGGGGGGCGAAGAATTCCTCCTGGTCTTGCCCGGGCTGGAGTCCGTCGACAGCGGACGGCGTCTGGAGGCGGTGCGCCAGGAGGTTGAGGACTGCTCTATCACGACCGATGGCGGCGATGTCGGCCTTACCATCAGTATCGGCGCCGTGGTGGCCGAAGGCGATGCTGATGTGGACAAAATCATCGGGTCTGCAGACCGGGCCCTCTACCGGGCAAAGGATGAAGGCCGCAACAGGGTCGCCTTTGCCCGCGAAAAAGGGGAAGCAATAACGCGCACGCGGTGAGGTCAGTTAAAAAAAGGTCTAATACGTTTTCTTTATTTGCCGAATATCAGTTTAACGCATGGTGTACTGTCTTTGATACACTCGAGGACGCGGAGTTAGCGGGAGCATCCTGCCCATGGCGATCCCGCAATATCACAAACTAACGGCGATAACTGAAATAAAAGAAGACGTCGCAGAATGGATGGACCAGGAGCAGCCGGTCCACTCCCATCGGCTTTCCCGGAGGCATCGCAGTAAAACTGTGCAGTAACTATCTGGCCGGGCATCGGCAACGGGATCCAGCGAGCAGTCGGGGCCCATGATTGTGCATTTTTAAGGAGGAGGTAACTGATGAGTGAAACTGTGAAGGAAGCGGAGAAGCAGAGGCGTAAGGCCGAGGCGGGCAAATATCTCACCTTTATGCTCGGTGAGGAGGAATACGGCATCGAGATACTCAAGGTGCAGGAAATCATCGGACTGATCGACATCACCAAGGTGCCGCGGGTGCCGGAATACATCAAAGGCGTTATCAATCTGCGCGGCAAGGTCATACCCGTCATCGACCTCCGTGTGAAGTTCGAACTGGATGCGAAAGAATATACCGAAAGGACCTGCATCATCGTCGTGCAGGTCGGCCACAAGGGCCAGACCATCACCATGGGGTGCATTGTTGACGAAGTGCGCGAGGTCATGGATTTCGCCGACCACCAGATCGAGCCGCCCCCCGATTTCGGCGTGCAGGTCGACACCCGCTCCATACTCGGGATCGGGAAGGACACGGAGCGGAGGGAGAAAAAGGAAAAGGAAGATCGCGTGGCCATCCTCATCGATGTCGACAGGGTGCTGGCCGAGAGCGAGGTGGAGGAAATTAAGAAGATGTAACGGGCGGCCGGTTGCCGGCCGCGCCCCCCCTTTGTTGCTGTCCGGCATGAGGCAGGGGCCGGAACCACAGGCAGGCACGACAGGTTTTGCGTTTGTTCACTTTTTTTGGAGGATTTCAAGATATGTTCAGTAACATGAAGTTGTCAACAAAGTTGATTGCGGCGTTCTGCGGCGTAGCCCTCATCACCCTGATCGTGGGAATCATAGGTTTTTACGGGATCGGCCAGCTTGATGACAGGATCGAGGAGGTCGGGCAGGTGAGGCTGCCGAGCGTCCAGAACCTTCTGATTGTCGATCGGGAGTCCGATGTGTTCACGGGGATTGTCAATGCGCTTGCCAACCCTGAACTGACGTTTCAGGAGCGCAGGGAGCTGTATGATACGGTGGACGAATCACGCCGCATCTATGGCGAGGCGTGGGATATCTACGAGCCCCTGCCGCAAACCGACGAAGAGGCGCGCGTGTGGGATGATTTCGTCGACGCGTGGGATGCGTGGGTGGAGGTGAATAACCGGTATTTTGAACTGAACCGGGAAATCGATGATATCGGCATCGGCAATCCGACCGCGTTGCTGTGGAATCTGGAACAGTTCCGGGCGGACCACTACCAGTTAGAGGTCGATGTGCTGGAGCTGATCCAGAGCGGCGAACGGTTTTCCGGGGGCGACTGCCATCGCACCTGCCGGTTCGGTCGGTGGCTGGCGGACTACCGCACGGACAACCGGGATATCCAGCGGCTTCTGAATGCGATGGAAGTTCCCCACCAGCGGTTTCATGAGTCCGTCATTCCGATTCGGGAAGCCGTGGAGGCGGGGGATGCGGACGAAGCCATGCGCATCTATACGGAGGATATGGACCAGGCAGCGGACCAGGTTTTCGGCCTGTTCAATGACCTGATCGAGATCGCCGAAGAGTCGGAACAACTCCGCGCGCAGGCGGTGGCGCTCCTGACCGATGAGGTTATACCGAGAATGGACAACGCCAAAGGGTATTTGGGCAGACTGGTGGCAATAAATGAAGATGTAGCGGCCGAGGAGGTCCGGGCCGCCGCCGCGCAGGCCAACCGTCTGTCGGCCGTCAGCCTGTTCGTGGCGCTAATCGGTGTGATCGCAGCGCTGGTTTTGGGATTCATGATCACCGGCGCCATCTCCAGGCCGCTCCAGCGCATTATCGACGGGCTCCGCGACGGCGCTTCACAGGTGACATCCGCTTCGGAACAGGTCGCCCAGTCGAGTCAGCAGCTGGCCGAAGGAGCCAGCGAGCAGGCGTCGAGCCTGGAGGAGACGTCGGCGGCGCTGGAGGAAATGACGTCCCAGACGACCGAAAATTCCTCGAATGCTAAAGAAGCGGCCAGCCTGTCTGAAAGCAATGAAGAAAGCGGCCAGCAGGCCACTGCAACGGCGGCTCAGGTCAATGAAGAAGCGACAACCGGACAGAAATCGGCGCAGAACCTGTCCGAGGCGATAACGGAGATACAGGAGTCCTCCGAAGCGACGGCCAAGGTGATAAAAACCATCGAAGAGATCGCGTTCCAGACGAATCTTCTCGCTCTGAACGCCGCCGTTGAAGCCGCCCGCGCCGGTGAAGCCGGCAAGGGGTTTGCCGTGGTGGCCGAGGAAGTGCGCAGCCTTGCACAGCGCTGTGCGGAAGCGGCCAAAAACACGTCCGACCTCATCGAGTCGTCACGCAACAGCGCCGAAAAGGGCGTGAACGTCTCGAAAGAAGTTGTCGAGGGCGTCAACACGATAGCCGAGCAAATCGAAAAACTCAACCAGATCAATGCGGAGGTCGCCGCTGCGGACAAAGAACTTGGCGGACTGATCCAGCAGATCAGCACGGCAAGCGAAGAACAGGCCAGCGGCATCCAGCAGGTCAACACGGCCACAGCGGAGATGGACAAGGTGACCCAGCAGAACGCCGCCAATGCGGAAGAGTCGGCCTCCGCCGCGGAAGAACTGAGCGGTCAGGCCGAGCAGATGATGGAGATGGTGGACCAGCTGGTCCGTATGGTTGAAGGCGCAAAAGCCGGCTCCGGTTCGGCCGGCTACCGCAAAACCGCTGCGCATTCGCAGCGCAATGCCAATGCGGGCCGGCGTCAGGTGGGTGCGCAACGGCACAGGCAGCTCACCGGGGGCAAAGGCCAAAGTGCAGGCCTTCGCGAAACCGGCGGGCAGAAAGAGCAGGAAGTCAACCCCGATCAGGTCCTGCCGCTCGATGACGACGAGGACCTGGGAGACTTCTGATCTCCTGAAGGTGGAGTGGAACGCCCGGCACGTGCCCTGCGCGTGCCGGGCGCCCACTGCTTTCGATGCAAAAACTTTTAAATGCAAAATGTTCTAAATGTAGAATGCAGAATGCAGAATGCAGAATGAAAGGCGAACGGATAAATGCAGGATGAACGGATAGTCGTTCAGGCCCGGCAGGGCCGTATCAGACGTAGCCCCGGGTGGAGACGCCCTGTCGTTCGGGCGGCGGAGCCCGGGGATAGGGAGTGCAAGAAACAAAAAAGAGCCCCGAAGGGGCGATTCAGTCATTCTTCCCGAGTTTGGTAAGATAGTAGCATTTATGCGTTAAAAAAAACGGAAATAACCGCGGAGCACGCTGAGGGCGCAGAGAAAGACGGGAAAAGTAGTTAAAAGACGCGCCGTAATCTTAAAAGGAGCCGTTCTCTGCGTTCTCTGCGATCTCTGCGGTAAATAAAAACCTTTTGCAAGTCGTTTGCCGTTGCCGGCGTTCCCGGGAGATGACGGATAACCTACTTTACAGGGAGATAGCAATGAAAGGAATCAGAAAAGCCGTCCTGACCGCCGCCGTCATGCTGGCGGCGGTGCCGTTCTGTTTCGCAGACCCCGGAGATGCGTCCCGGAGGATTGAGCGCCTCGAAGGTGAACTGCAGGAATTGAGGGAGGGTGTGGAAGCCGGCGCTCCGGAACAGCACGGACGCCGTGCCGTGTGGTCGAGCCTGGATATCACCCTTTATGGATACGTCAAGCTCGACGCCTCCTACGACAGCTCGGAGACGCACAACGGAAACTTCGCAATGTGGGTGCGAAGGGGCGATGACTATGGTGACGGTGAATTCAACATGAGCGCCCGCGAAACGCGCCTCGGCCTGAACATCATCGGCCCCGGGGCCGGCGCCATGCAAAGCAGCGGCGTTATAGAGATCGATTTCTGCGGCTCCGGCGGAGAGAATACGGCCGAGCCTCGGATGCGGCTGGCTTACCTCGAACTGGATTGGCCCGAGAGCGGGTTCACCCTGACCGCCGGCCAGGACTGGGACGTGATATCGCCGCTCAACCCGCAGATGCTCAACACCAGCCCGCTCTGGTGGGCCGGGAACATTGGCGTGCGGCGCCCGCAGATACGGGCCACTCAGGCTTTCGGCGCTGATGAAGGCCCCGGGCTGACTCTGACCGGCGCCTTGCTGCGTACGATCGGACGCACCGGAAACACCTTCCGCGATCCGGAAAGGGAATCAGGCGCCGCCTCCGGGCATCCGTCCGCGCAGGCGCGCATCGGCTTCCGGTTGCCGGTGCTGGATGCCGGAACCACCGATCTCGGTCTATCCGGCCACTGGGGACGGGAAAAATACGACAGCGACGACGATTCAACGGAACGTTTCCGGAGCTGGTCGGCCAACTTTGACATCGTCCAGCCGGTGACCGAATGGCTGACCCTGCGGGGCGAGGCGTTCATCGGTAAAAATCTGAGTGCCTACCTGGGCGGCATCGGACAGGGTGTCAATGTCCAGCAGGAAAGCGAGATAAGAGGTGCCGGCGGATGGACGGCCGCCGCATTGACGCCCGTTGAAAAGTGGACGTTCAATCTCGGCGCCGGTCTTGACGACGCCCGGCGCGAGGACCTGAACCGCGGCGATCGGAAGATGAACAGCGCTGTCTTTGCCAACGGGATTTATTCGATAACGGACAACATATCCGCAGGCCTCGAACTCTCGCACTGGCAGACAAAATACCGGGGCGAGGGCGACGAGGAGAACCTGCGCGTGCAGACGTCACTGACGTTCCGGTTCTGAAAAAAACTTTTAAATGCAGAATGTTTTAAATGCAGAATGCAGAATCAACGGAAGAAAGCAAGCGTTTTATCTGGAAGAGAATTTTTTGCGACAATTAATATCCTAAAAGAGGCCGTCCTCTGCGATCTCTGGGGTAAATGAACGAAATGACCGCGGAGCACGCTGGGGGCGCAGAGAAAGACGAAAAATTATTTGAATGAAGGCCGTAATCCTAAACATGCCGTTCTCTGCGTTCTCTGCGATCTCTGCGGTAAAATTAGGTAAGGCCGGGAGGGTTGCCGGCGTTCCCAGCGGTGGAATAAATTGGTGCTGTGGGAAGGTGGAATATTTACATGAACAAAAAAAAGAATAGTTCCCGACGTCATACCAGTCTCAGAAGAGATATCTTCAAAAGTAACTTCGCCTTTTCTTTAATCCTCATCGCTTTATTCGGAACGTTTCTTGCCGGGGTTCTGTATCGCTCCGAAATGTCGAGGATGCATTCGTCTCTGAAAAAAACCAACCAGGCTGTGGTGATTTTCATTGAAGGCTACTTCAATGAAATCATCAACACCGTATCCATATTGGAATCAAATGATTATATCAGGGAAGCAATGGGAGGGGGGGAATATGAACACCTGAGGATACTGGATATCTACAGATCCTTTGCGGAGGCCAATGAAAATATAAGATACATCTATTCCGGCTATGAAAATCGCTTAATGCTTATTGACAAAAAGGCATGGGAAGAGCCGGAAGGCTTTGATCCGAGAATAAGGCCGTGGTATGAAAAGGCGATGGAAGCGAGGCCGGGGATGTCGATCGGTCTGCCATATCAGGAAATCAACGACAGAGAATGGCTGATCTCCACCAGCCAGGCGCTTCGCTCCGAAGATGGAAGCTATGCCGGCGTTGTAGCTGTCGATTGCTCGATCGCCGAGATAGCACGTCTTTTGCGGCAGTCTGCGGGTTTTGAAACGGCCTACAGTTACGTGGTCGGACAGGATGGCGAGATTATTCTGCATCATAGAGAAAGTTTGTTAGGTGATACGGTTCCTGAAATAAAAAGCGCTCTGCAAACCGGTCAATCCGGGAGTTTTACTTATCCCTTCGAAGATGCGGTAAAGTATGCCTATTACAGGACCGCTCCCTCGACGGGCTGGCAGGTCGTTACTGCGGTGGAACGAAATGAAATTCTCCTGCCAATACTATGGCGTGTCATCGGCCTCATCGCCATTATCTGCATCCTGGCTGTCGTTTCAGGCATTTTCCTGAGCACCTTGATGAGCAGGCGTGTGTGTTCTCCCCTGAGGGCCCTGAGCAGCAAAGTTCAGGCGATCGTTGACGGCGACGAATATCAGGAAGATCCTGATGCGTATCCCGAGAATGAAATCGGGACAATGGCCCGTAATATCGGCCGGCTGGCTTCCAGTGAACTTCTTCACAGGAACGTCAAACTGCAGGAAAGCAGGGCGCATCTCACGGCCATCCTGCGCTCGATCGGCGACGGCGTCATCGCCTGCGACCAGGAGGAACGTGTCATCAGCCTCAATTGCATGGCCGAAACGCTCACCGGCTGGAACAGCTCTGAAGCAAATGGGCGGACCCTCGATGACGTCTTTCACATCGTCAACGCCAAAACCCGCGAAAAAACCGAGAACCCGGTGAAACGCTCCCTCAAAGAAGGCAAGGTCGTCGGACTGGCCAACCATACCATGCTGATCGCCCGGGACGGCGCCGAACGCCAGATCGCCGACTCCTGCTCGCCCATCAGGGATGCCGACGGAAAAGTCACCGGCGCCGTGCTGGTCTTCCGGGACGTCACCGAGGAATACCGGCGTCGGGAGGAAATGCGCCTCAATACATTCGTTCTTGATCAGATTCAGGACGGGGTGACGGTGACCGACCTGAACGGCACGATCACGTATGTCAATGACGCCGAAGCCCGGAAACAGGGCCGTTCCAAAGACGAACTGGTCGGGTGTCCGACAGAAATATATGGTGAGAATCCCGAACAGGGGGCCACGCAGCGCGAGATAGTGGAAGAGACGCTGAAGAACGGCCGGTGGCGTGGAGAAGTCGTTAACCGGGGGGCCGATGGCGAAGAATATGTCATGGATTGCCGGACGCAGGTGATACTGGACGAGCAGGGCGACCCTGCGAAGCTTGCGGGAATCGCGACTGACATCACCGAACGTAAGCGGATTGAGACTGAAATCAAACGCGCCCGGGATCAATATCAATCGCTGGTCGACAACATTCCCGGCATCACCTACCGCTGCAAGCTGGACAGGGATTGGACCATGCTCTTCATGAGCGATGCGGTCGATCCGCTGAGCGGCTTCCCTGCCAGCGATTTCATCAACAACGCCGTGCGCACCTACGGGAGCGTTATCCATCCGGACGATACGGATTATGTCGCGGAGAGCATCCATGCGGCCGTTGCCGAAGGGCGGTCGTGGGATATCGAATACCGTATCCGTCACAAGGATGGCGGCATCCGCTGGGTTCATGAAAAAGGCCGCGGGGTCCCCGGGGAGGACGGCGGCATTGCGCACCTCGACGGCTTCATCCTGGATATCACCAAACGCAAACGGGCGGAAGAGGAGCTTCAGCGCAATTACCGGCTCCAGAAGATCATATCAGGATTATCTTCCCGGTTCGTCAAAACCATCCATGAGAGTTACGACGCCGATATCAACGATATGCTGGCGCAGCTCGGCCGGCACTCCGGGGCGGGCCGCACTTACCTGTTCCAGTTCTCCGATGACCTGGAGACCATGACCAACACGCACGAGTGGTGCGGCGAGGGCGCGGAACCTCAGATAAAAAGGATCCATGATCAGCCGGTCGACTCGGTGCCCTGGTTCATGGAGCGGATACTTGCCGGCAATCCTGTGCATGTCCACGATGTCGCGGCTCTGCCCGATGAAGCCGGTATGGAGCAGGCGGAATGGGCCGCCCAGGACATCCGATCGCTCATCACCGTTCCGGTCCGGATACCCGGCAGAGTGTGGGGTTTTGTGGGCATTGACGCCGTCGGAGAGAAATACAGCTGGAGCGAAAACGAGGTACATAATCTGGAGGTGATCGCCAACCTCATCGGCGATTTGCTGCAGAGGTTGCGGTCGGAAGTATATCTTCGGGAAACCAACCTCCAGCTTGAGGCCGCCACCGTCCGCGCCAACGAGCTGGCCGTTCAGGCCGAGGCCGCCAGCCTGGCCAAAAGCCGGTTCCTCAGCAACATGAGCCACGAAATCCGCACGCCCCTTAACGGGGTGATCGGCTTCACCGACCTGCTGAAACAGACGGACCTCGACAGCATTCAGCGGCAATATGCCGAAAATGCCGGCACGTCCGCCCGGGCTCTTCTCGGGATTGTGAGCGATATCCTCGACTTTTCCAAGATCGAGGCGGGCAGGATGGAACTCGACCCGATCAGGACCGATGTCATGGAGCTCGCCGGGCAGGCGGCGGACATCATCAAATACCAGGCGGCGCAGAAAAACGTGGAACTGCTGCTCAATATCCAGCCCGGCATGCCCCGGTTCGCCACGCTCGATCCGGTCCGTGTGAAGCAGATACTGCTGAATTTGCTCGGCAACGCCGTCAAGTTCACCGAGGAAGGAGAAGTTGAGCTGAAGATGGATTTTTCGGACATCGGCGGGGGCCGGGGACGTATCCGCTTTGCGGTGCGTGATACCGGTATCGGCATTTCTGAAAAACAGAAAGATAAGATTTTTGAAGCTTTCTACCAGGGCGATGCTGCAACGACCCGCCGTTACGGCGGCACGGGGCTGGGGCTCGTGATATCGAACCTGCTTGCAAAAAAAATGGGAAGCCGAATAGAGATCGAAAGCACGCCCGGTGCGGGCTCTACCTTTTCCATGGTCGTAGAGGTTGACTGCGAACACGGCGGGAAGGGCGAAGATGAGAAACTCGATGGCGTCGCACACGTGATGGTCGCTGATGATAACGCAAGCAACCGCATGATCACGCAACATATGCTCAACAACTGGGGCGTTGAATGCACGGTATGTGAAAACGGCTTCGAGGCAGTCGAAAAAATCGGATCCTCCGGCCCCTTCGATGTCGTTATCATGGATTACCATATGCCGTGTATGGATGGACTGGAAACAATCAGGAAGATCCGAACGGAGCTCGGCCTTTCCCCGGACGAGCAGCCGATTATCTTCCTGCATACCTCCGTCGACGACGTGCAAATCCACGAAGCGTGCAGGGAACTCGGCGTCCGGTTCTGCCTTGTCAAGCCGGTGAAGGCTGAGGAGATGTTGTTCCGGCTGAAACATCTGCACGACGAAGGAACGGCGGGGGAGGTGGAGCTGGAAGCAACCGGAAACGCAGATCAACCGGAAGGGGAAAAGGACAGGGTCGTTCGTTTACAGGACAAGCCGGCGTCCCGGGGTGCGGTCGTCCTGATCGCCGAAGACAATGAGATGAACATGTTGCTGATTCAAAGCCTCACCCGTCAGCTTCTGCCGGAGGTTGAGATCATCGGGGCGCGGGACGGCCGGCAGGCCTTGAGTGCCTTCTGCAACGCCGGCCGGGTCGATCTTGTCCTCATGGATATTCAGATGCCCGGGATGAGCGGGTTGGAGGTGACCGAAGCGATCCGGGCGGAGGAGGGCAGCGGCAGGCATGTGCCTGTCGTAGCACTGACGGCGGGAACGCAGGCGGAAGACAGGGACAGGTGCCTGGCGGCGGGGATGGATGGTTTTTTACCGAAGCCGGTTGATCGTGAGAAACTCCGTGAATATTTTACCAAATATCTTTCCGATAACGAGTTTGGGCGGCAAGGAGGGGATAGTGCGTGTGAATAACGCCCGGGAAAGTGGCTATAATGTGCTTTATTGCCCGTTTATTTCTCGCGTTCTTTGTGGTGCAGATGCGGCAGAAAGCAAACGCCTGTGAAATCTGCAGGTAGCGCCGTCAGAGCATCATTAACTGTTTGTTTTTCGGCCGTTGGATTCGTTTTTGGAACGTTGCATTGTGTCCGCTCCGTCGGAACAGGGCCGGCGGGAAAACAGGACAACGCGGTCCCCTGAAAATTGTAACCCCATCAGGAGGTGTTTGATGCGATGAAATTACTGATCGTCGATGATTCCAGGGCCATGCGGCTCATCATCAAAAAGACGTTAAGGCGTGCCGGAGTGAAGCCAACAGAGACTGTTGAAGCTGAAAACGGTGCACAGGCGCTGGAGCTGTGTCAGCAGGGCCCGCCGGATCTGATCTTATGCGACTGGCACATGCCGGAGATGTCCGGTATCGACTTGCTCCGTGCGCTGAGAAAAGAGGGTATAACTACCGATTTCGGGTTCATCACCTCCGAGAGCACCGATGATATGCGGGAGATGGCAAAGGAGGAAGGAGCCGCATTCCTTCTGGCCAAGCCGTTCACTCCCGACGCCCTCTCCGATGCACTGAGCGCTGTCTTGTGAAGGTGTTTGCAGCAGACGGGTTGGCTTGTGGCAGGTAAATTGTGGATGTACACGTGAACAGAACAGGGTCATTTCGGAGGTGAAAGTGAACGGAAACGTGGCGACAGATGCAGGGGAAATTCTTGATCTGGCGGTTCAGTGTGCGATCGAGGCGTGCGGTACACAGTTTGAATTGCCGCTCGGAGTGGCAGGGGAACCCAGGAGGCCGGATGTCGGGCTTGCGCACTGCGGCGGAGCCATATCTTTTATCGATGACAACACCGGTTTTAACCTGCTGCTTATGGGAAACCGGGCGTATGGTCACGAAGTCACACGGGCGATGTTTATGCTTGAGCCGGACGAGGAAGTGGCCGAAGATGATATGGCCGATGCGATCGGCGAGTTCGTTAATATCGTGGCGGGAATGCTGAAGCGCAAACTTGCCGACCGGGAGTATGCGGTCAGGATCGGGCTGCCGATGTTTGTCAGAGGCAGCGGATGTATTGAGTATTTTGCCGAGGGTGTCCTGGGAGCCGCCATCACACTGGAGGGCGGTTCGGGTATGCGAATGCAGCCGGTGATTATTTGGAAGGGGAATTGCAATGATACAGTCTTTACCGAATGAAAACGATATAATCCGTGTGTTGAAAGGCATCACCGATTTTCAGGCGAATTTTGATGCGTCGGACGAACCGATGGATATCGACGGCTCGGAGTTTGCAGTCTATGTCTCCATGCTGTCCACCGGTGAAGGGGAAGTTGTCGGGGCGATGGCGGCCAATGCCCCGGCCGCATGCATGTTCGGGGGGGGGTTGGTTATGCTCCCGGAGAATTCACTGAAGGAAATGATCGAGGAAAACGACCTGTCGGAAGTCGTTATCGACGGCCTGTCGGAAGTCTTCAACATGCTGCGCAGGACGATCAACGCGGAGCCGAAAAATCCGCATGTCGAGCACGGCCGGGTGCATCTGTTCGGCGATGGCGGCGGGGACGAGGAATGGGTGAAAAACCCTTCAAAGTCCATCAAACTGGCCGGCGATTCGTCCCTCGGGAAAGCGGAATTTGCCATGGTGGGAAAGTAAGTCCCCGGTCGATACGCAGCGGCACAGCTGGATCGAAATGGGAGAAAATATACGGTGCAGTATTTGCATGAACTGCTTGATTGTGAAGGAGTTGTCTCATGAGACGTCCGTTTCTGGGGAGTCAATCCCTGAAGTCACGTTACGACTTGAACGCAAAAACGACAGACATTGGATAATGCCATGGCCGAAAAAAACATATTGGATGTGCTCAATGCTCTCACAACGGAATTGTTAAGTTTTTCCCCGTCCGATGAAGGCGATATGCGGCAGGTCCGCGAGCGTTTGGATACGCTGGGGAAATGGGCCGGCAGCGATAATGCCGTGCTTGCCGGGGCCATCGATGACGCCCGGGCGGCGCTTTCATCGATGCACGACAGCGAGGAGCCCGAGGAACTGCTGCAGACGGTTGCGGAGCTTGTGGGGGAGTTGCGCGATGCCGTTGAAAAGGGGGCGTCACCGGAAGACATCGATGTGAGGACGGAGTGCTTCAACAGCGCCGGCACAGAGAGCGGGGGCGCTGACGATGCGGATGGCGACGATGCGGACGATTGCGGAGACGGGGAGATTCCCGAGGGGTTGCTGATGCTTCTGGACGATCCCGAAACCGCCGGAGAGTTTCTGCAGGAATCCGAAGAGCATCTGCTCAAAGCCGAGCTTGCCCTGATGGAGCTTGAAAAAAACAGCGAAGATTCCGAATCGGTCAATGTTGCTTTCAGGGCGTTCCATACGATAAAGGGGCTGGCGGGGTTTTTCGAACTCGACCAGGTCCGGACATTGTCGCACAGCACTGAAAATTTGATGGACGAAATCCGGAGCGGGAAGGCGCAAATGGACGAACATAATGCCGAGGTGGTCCTGAGATCGGTCAGTACTCTGGAAGAGATGCTGCACCATATACGGGAGGCGGTCGGCAACCAGACGGCGGTCAGGAAGCATCCGGAGTACGACCGGCTGCTGGGGGACATCGCGGCGGCCATGGAACGGGAACCGGTGGCGGCGGGCGGAACGCATGCGCAGGACAATACCGCCGAAACCGGGGACGATGGTGGAACGAACGCGGCCGGGGAGTCCGGGTCCGGGGAACGTACCGACAAAAAAGCGGAGGGTGAAGGTAGGGAGGCCGGCCCGGGAGGAGCTGCGACCGAAGAACCAGCGACGGCATCCGCCGCACCTGAGCCGGTTGCGCCGGAGTCCGGTAGAACGTCTTCCGGAACCCGGGCCGCCAAACCGGGGGGGGCCGGGCAAAAGGCGGTCAAGGAAATGGTCCGGGTCGATGCGGGGAGGCTGGACCGGTTGATTGAAGTGATCGGCGAGATGGTGATCGCGGAATCGATGGTCAGCCGGAAACAGCAGGAGGCCGGAGGCGCCTCCAGCCTGGAATTCGAACGCGAAATGGACCGGCTGGATAAGATAACCCGCGAGTTGCAGGAAATCGGCATGTCGCTGCGGATGATACCGATCAAGCCGCTTTTCCAGAGGATGATAAGACTTGTGCGGGATGTCGCACGTGAAAACGGGAAAAAAGTCGACCTGGAACTTTTGGGCGAAGAAACGGAGCTTGACAAATCTGTCGTGGATCAGCTGTCCGATCCGTTCGTTCACCTCATCCGCAATGCCGTGGACCACGGCATTGAGGCGCCGGAGGTGCGATCTGCGAGCGGAAAACCGGAGACGGGGCATATTGAGCTGAGGGCGTTCCATCGGGGAGGAAATATATTTATTGAGATCGAAGACGATGGCGCCGGACTGGACAGGGAAAAAATACTGGCCAAAGCCCGCGAAAAAGGACTTGTGGGCGAAGAATCCGATAAAATGGATGATAAAGATGTTTACAGTCTGATATTCGAACCCGGATTTTCCACAAAAACCCAGGTGAGCGACCTGAGTGGCCGCGGCGTGGGGATGGATGTTGTGCGCAGGAACGTTGAAGCGATCCGCGGGCAGATCGATGTGCGTTCCGGGCCGGCAGCCGGCACGGTGATCAGTATTCGCCTGCCGCTCACTCTCGCGATCATCGATGGTATGGTGGTGCGCGTGGGGGAAGAACGGTATGTTATCCCCACGCTTTCCATCGTCCAGACTCTCAGGCCGGAAAAGGACTCAGTCAAGCATGTGCGGGGGCAGGGTGATATGGTCGATTTCCAGGGCAGCCTCTCGCCGATCTTCTGGCTTGGAGAAATGCTTGGGGGCGAGGGGGAGGCGGAAGAAGCGTCGGAATCCGTCATCGTGATGGTTGACGACGACGGGAAAAGAGTGGGCTTTGTGGTTGATGAGCTGCTCGGACAGCAACAGATCGTGATCAAGTCCCTGGGCAAAGGCATAGGTGAACTGAAAGGGATCGCCGGCGCCGCCATCATGCCGGACGGCAAGGTGGGGTTGATACTGGACGTGAACGGGCTTATAAAGCTTGCCGGCTAAAGCGCTTATTTACGCGTTTTCGGTGGTTCATATGCGCCGGAAAACACATGCTGCCTGTGAAAAATGTTGTGCCGTTCAGGAAGTCCTTAATATTTTTCTGACTGTGTGCCTTAAAGCGGTGGCGAGTGCTCGCGTCAACTGTTCTTTTGATCTTGGTCAACATGCAAAAATATCACCCCATGGAATCAGGTTTTCAAAGTGAGAGCAAACAGTGGGAGATCACGTTGCGCTCCATTGGCGATGCGGTAATTGTGACTGATGGTGCGGGCAGGGTCAAGCTCCTGAATCCGGTCGCAGAAAAGATGACCGGTTGGGAGAGCACCGAAGCGTGCGGGAAAAAGCTCGCACAGGTGTTCAATATAGTCAATGCCAGGACCCGGGAAAAAGCTTTCGACCCTGTCAAAACAGCGCTGGAAGAAGGGACGGTGGTCGGTCTGGCCAACCATACGGTGCTGATTTCCCGCAACGGCGCGGAATACCAGATCGAAGACAGTTGCGCGCCCGTGAAAAACGCTGCCGGAGAGATCCAGGGAGCCGTTCTGGTTTTCCGCGACGTGACAGAACTTTACCAGCAGCGCCGCCGGCTGGAAGAAAACGAGGTTTTTTTGCGGACCACGCTGGATGCACTGAACCAGCCCTTTGCCGTGATAAACCCCGAAAGCTATACGGTCGATATGGCCAACGAAGCTTATGGCGGGCGGCAATCGGTGGGGAAAAAATGCTACAGTGTCTCGCATCAACAAGACTCCCCCTGTGGGGGAGCCGCTCATCGGTGTCCGGTGGAAGAAGTCGTACAAACGGGGCGGCCGGTTGTGGTAGAGCACGTTCATCGTTATCAGGATGGGACTCCTCAATACGTGAACGTGTATGCCCATCCCATCTTCGACGACGATCAGCGGGTCCGGCAGGTGATCGAACACGTGGTGGATGTGACCGAACGCAGACGGGCGGAGGAGCGACTGCAGGAGAGCGAACAACGGTTCCGCAGTTATTTTGACAATGCCCCCTACGGCATCTTTCTTTCTGACGATAAAGGCGTTTACATTGACGTTAATCCCGCCGCCGTGGCGATAACGGGTTACGCGAAGACGGATTTGATCGGGAAAAACATCGAGTCGATCCTTGCGCCCGGTGACAGGGACAGGGGGTTGCGCCATTTTCGCACGGTGGCTGAAACGGGAGGGGCCGATGGGGTGTTCGGGTTTGTTACCGCCGATGGTGAGCGTGCCGATCTCCGTGTCAAAGCGGTCCGCCTGTCGGATGAGCAGTTCATAGGCTTTACGGAAAATGTCACGGACCGGAAACGGAAGGAGGATCAGCTCAACCGCTTTCGTCTGGCACTGGATAACAGTCCCGATCAGGTTTTTCTGATCGATCCTGACCGGATGCGGTTTCTGGATGTCAATGCAACCGCATGCAGGGATTTGGGATTCAGCAGGGAGGAGCTGCTGGCGATGGGACCCCATGATATCAAGCCGCGCTACACCCGGGAGTCCCTCCGGGCTGAATTGGAACGCATCGCTTCGCTGGACAACTCTTACGGGGTGGTCAGCACCGTTCATCGGGGAAAGAGCGGAAGAGAGATTCCGGTGGAAGTGCGAATTCAGGCGCTGGAATCATCAGGCTCCAGGACGGTTGTCGCTATCGCCCGGGATATTTCCGAACGCATCAAGGCCGAGCAGCGTTCCCGTGAATCCAAGAAAAGGCTGGAATCATCCAACCGGCAGCTCTATAAGTCAATACGCCATGCCAATGAAATGGCCCATCAGGCGGAAGTTGCCAGCCAGGCGAAAAGCCAGTTCCTTGCCAACATGAGCCACGAAATCCGCACGCCGATGAACGGCATTATCGGTATGACCGGCCTGTTGCTGGAGTCGGATTTGAATGAAGAGCAGCAGGATATGGCCGATGTTATCCGCACCTGTGCCGATTCTCTTCTGCACCTCATCAACGATATCCTGGATTTTTCCAAAATTGAGGCCGGCAAGCTGAAGATCGATGAAGTGGATTTTAACCTGCGCACCATGGTCGAGGAAATCTCCGATGTTATGGCAGTGGGTGCGGCCAAAAAGGACCTGACTTTTTCCGTGCGGGTTGCACCGGATGTGCCGTCGGCCTTGCGTGGAGACCCGGCCAGGTTGCGGCAGGTCCTCATGAACCTCGCCAACAATGCGATCAAGTTCACCGAACACGGCGAAGTGATCGTGAATATCGAACCGGAGTCCGAAACGGAACGCGACGTTGTGCTGCTTTTTCAGATAAAAGACACCGGGATCGGTATCCCGGAGGAGAAGATGGACATCCTTTTCAATGCGTTTGAGCAGGTTGACGATTCAAACACACGCGAGTTTGAGGGGAGCGGCCTGGGGCTTGCCATCTCCAAAAAGTTGACGGAAATGATGGGGGGGGAAATAATTGCCGAAAGTGTTGAAGACGCCGGATCGACCTTTACTTTTACCGCTCAACTCAAAAAACAACATGGCGATAAACAGAGGCTTGCTGATACGGAACCTCCGGACGATATCCGGGGCAAAAAAATGCTGATCGTCTGCGACAACGGTATCAATCGGCGCGTTATGAGTGAGTTTTTGACGTCCTTTCAGATGCGCCATGACGAAGTGGATAACGCTGAGGATGCCCTGGCCGCTGTCGAAAAAGCCTCTCGCGAAGGCGATCCATACGATATCGTGACCATTGATATGCACGACCCCGGGGCCGGCCGGACGCTGGGGGCGGCGCTGAGGGAAAACGGCGGCTGCGCCAGTTTGCGTTTGGTGCTGGTGACTGCGATGCGGGAGCGGGGAACAGATTGTCTCCTCAGAGAAAACGTATTTGATGGCCGCATCAACAAGCCTATTAAAAAAGATCAATTCTTCGATCAACTGAAAACGTTGCTGGGCACTGAAACGACCGATCGGCGCTGCGAAGAGCCGTTGTCGCCGGATGAACCCTGCCGAAGCGGAGAATCGAAAAAGGGGCCGTTGAAGGTGCTGCTTGTTGAGGACAATGAGATCAATCGGAAGGTGGCGGTTCGCATCCTGCAAAGGATCGGCCTCGATGCCGATGCCGTGGCCAATGGTCAGGAGGCTCTGCTGACGTTGAATGACCGGCCCTACGATCTTGTTCTTATGGACGTGCAGATGCCGGTTATGGACGGGCTGGAAGCGGCACATCGGATCAGGCGCGGCGAGACGGCGGCAACGCCGCCGGATGTACCCATCATTGCTATGACCGCTCATGCCATGGAGGGCGACAGAGAGGATTGCTTCGATGCCGGGATGGATGACTATGTGGCCAAACCGGTCGAAATGGCATCGCTGCGGGAGGCGATAACAAGGATAACGGAGAAATCGGGACGTCCGGGTTGCGCAGTGGGGGATCGGAAGGAGGCGGACGATGCGCTTTTCCTCCCAAACGATCTGGAGAGGCGTGTGGGTGACGTGGAACTCGGACGGGAACTGCTGGAGATGTTTATGGAGGAGGCGCCGAAAAAGCTTGTTCAGATAGATGTTCTTATTGAGGGCGGCAAGCCCGCCGAAGCCGCAAAGCGGCTCCACGCTCTCAAAGGATCGGCATTGAATCTCGGATGCATTGCCCTGGCCGAGGAAGCGGCGAAAATGGAGCGTGCGATGCAGGACGCCGTGGAGGGCAATGAAGAGTTCCGGGCGGCTATGGATTCACTGAACGCTACGTACAAAAAAACTGCCGCAATGGTTGCGGACTACGTGCGGGGCGACAGGGAGGGGGCCGGGCGTGACGACCAGACTCCGGCCTGAACCGGGCCCTTTTTCTGCTGCAGGAATCCGTGGCCCGCACGAATTCGCACAGTTTTTTGCGCCCCTGGTTGATTTTCGTTACGTTTATCCTGGTTTGATGTTATGCGTTAATGCTCTTTGTTTTATTGCGCCGGATATCCCGTACGGAGGTAGAATATTGCAGGTAACTGCTCGGTGAACTACGTCAATTCATCCCCACCGTGCCCTGTGCCGGTGGGGAAACTACGGGGTTCACCGAATACTTACAGTTACGGCATGGTGCAGGGTCCCATGATTCAGAAGACGTGTTCCATGGGTTTGTGGTGAAGGCGCTATGGTTGGGAAATGTTCCGGAGCCTGTTTGTCGGTGAGCCTCCGTGGGCGCCGTTCGGCTTTGGAACGGCGTATCACCAACCAATTCGCTGAAAGCCGATGTGGTTGAAGGACTACCGACGTTTGATCCGGCATGCGGGGAACAGCAGGATGTATAACGATACCCATGTGGCTACTTGCGGAGATTATTTTTTGAGTCCCGGCTATATCTACACTCCTGTCCAATCGACAGTCATATCGCTGGTATTGGGTTCGGCGGTCGCTGTCTGCTTGTATGACAGGAAGAGGCGGGTGGCGGGTATCAATCATTTTCAGTATCCCTACAGCGAGACCCCCCGGCATGGCACTGCAAGGCATGGTGATGCCGCGACCCTGACGCTGATCAACATGATGTTGAGCGCCGGCGCCAAACGCCGTCACCTGCGTGCCCAGGTGTTCGGTGGTGCTTACCGCCCGGATCTTTGCAGCCGGGATGTCGGGCGTGAAAACATCCTGGTGGCCAAAAATTTGCTCCGCCAAAAGGGGATCAAAACCGCATCGGAGGATGTGGGCGGCGAGCTCGGTCGCAAGGTTGTTTATAAAACGGCCGGCAATGAAGTGGCCGTATTGAAGGTGGAACGGCTCCGCAGCGACGACTGGTATCCATACGAAGGTTGCCGCAGCTGACCTTTCCCGGTCCGCGGGTGGGGAGAGGGGGAGTCTTCAGTCCGGAAAACGGTGCTTGCGGTATGGTCCCGCATAAGAACAGGCATGGGTGACTGGATACGGACCCGGACGGGGTTCAACCGTGCATACTGTTTCTACTCCCCATCGTTTTTTGAGAGAGAATAACATATGGTTGAACTTTCCGATGATGTATTTTATACGGTAAGGGACATAATATATCATCAGGCGGGCATCCACCTGACCGAACGCAAGCGTGCGCTTGTTACGGCGCGCCTGAGTAAGAGGTTGCGTTTCCTCGGGTTCAGTGATTATGGTAAGTATTTGGACTATGTCATCTCCGATCAGTCCGGCACAGAGCTCGCCGAACTGATCGACGCCATTGCCACCAACGTGACGTCTTTCTTCCGTGAGCGCGAACATTTTTGCCTGATGGATTCCTTTTACAGGGCGTGGTATGACGAAGGCCAGAGGAGGTTCCGTTTATGGTCGGCTGCATGTTCGACCGGAGAAGAACCCTATTCCATGGCCATCACGCTGCAGGAGAGCGGGCGGCTTCAGGGGGCCGACGTTAAAATCCTGGCGACCGATATCAGTTCAAAGGTTATGCGGATTGCAAAGGAGGGCGTTTATTCCGCCGGCAAGCTGGAAACCGTCTCCCAACCGGTTTTGAATGCTTATTTCCGGAAAACAGGGACGAAGAAAGATGTTGAAGAGTACCAGGTGCAACAGGTGCTCAAGGACATGATACTGTACCGGCGTTTGAACCTTGCGGCTCCGCCGTTCAAATTGAAAGGACCACTGGACATGATCTTTTGCCGCAATGTCATGATCTACTTCGAACGGCGGACACGCTGTCGCCTGGTGGAGGAGTTTGGACGTCTGCTGAGACCGGGAGGGTATCTTTTTGTCGGACATGCTGAATCGCTGACGGGACTCGGTGTGAAAAGTTTGAAACCTTTTGGTGTTTCCGTTTACAAAAAAGCTTGATGCAAATGAGTTAACTTGTGGGCACAAAAACACAATTTCATGGCGTGCCGGGCGTCCGGATGGTCGCGGTGGGCATAGGGGAGATGGCCGTATCAGATGACCCGTCGGAGGTCTTGATCACGTATTCGTTGGGGTCCTGTATCGGTGTGAGCATGTACGATCCGGCAGTTAAAATCGGCGGTCTTATCCACTGCATGTTGCCTTTGAGCAAGGTGAACCGCGATAAGGCCCGGCAGCAGCCGGCCATGTTCGTCGATACAGGGATTGTCGAATTGCTGCGGGAAATGTATAAGCTGGGCGCCACCTCCGGAAACGTGATCGCCAAAGTGGCGGGCGGCGCGGCGGTGCTGGACAAAAAAGAGCTCTTTCGGATAGGCAAGAGGAATCTGACCGTTTTGCGAAAAATTTTATGGAAAAACAACATTTTGCTGGAAGCGGAGGATGTCGGAGGAGCCAGGCCGCGCACTTTGCACCTGGAGATCAAAACCGGCTCCACGGTTGTGAAGTCCCGTGGTACAGGAAAAAGACTGTAGTCCATGTTTTCGGTGTGTATTGCCTCTGAATTGCAGGAAGGGTACGATATGAGCACTAAAATCCTTGTTGTGGATGACTCCCCCCTTGTCCGGAAAATGGTCGGGAAGACCATTCAACTCAGCCATCTGGAAAATCCGGACGTGTACGAAGCCGGAAACGGCAGAGAGGCCCTGGATATTCTGGACAGCGACCATATGGATCTCGTTATATCGGATATACATATGCCGCAGATGGGCGGGGAGGAGCTGATCGCAGCCATCCGCAAATCCACAAAGTATGCCGATCTGCCCGTGATGATACTCAGCTCCGAGGGCAGTGAAGCGATGGTGAAGAAGCTGAAAGCGCAGGGGATAAAATTGTTCGTGCAGAAACCATTTACTCCCGAATCTCTCCGTGATGCGATCGAATCGTTTGATTTTCTGGTATGATTATGGATACTGACGATAAAGAAATGCTTGAGCAGATAGTGTGTGATGCACTCGAGGATCTCGCCTTTCTGCTGGCGGAACCCGTCGGCAAAGACGACCTGCCTGGATGGCCGGTGCCTGCTTACCGTGTCGCTGTGGAGGTGAAGGGAGCGGCGGAGGGTGAAATACTTATGGTGGTTGGTCGTGGGAGCGTGCAGGAGATGGCGGGCAACATGATGGGGGTTGATGGAGCCGAGATGGAGGGGAGGGAGGCATATGTGGAGGATGCCGCAAAAGAGATGTTGAATACCATCTGCGGCCATCTGCTGCCGGCAATAGTCGGAAAGGAGAAGGAGCTTGAGCGGACGGTCCCCGCACTGGATCAGGCCGGCGCCGAAGCGTGGGAGAGGATGCTCGCATATCCCGATATCATGTGCTTCGATGTGGAGGGGAGTCCTCTGCTTGTTGTTGTCGACATCGGGGATTGATCTTGTTGGCAGGGTGTATGCTATGGCGGAAAAAGTCAGGGCCATGATTGTGGACGATTCAGCCGTGGTGCGCCGGCTGTTGCGCAGGCAGCTTGATGCGGATCCCGGCATCGAGGTCGTAGCTACTGCGCCGGACCCTTACATAGCGCGCGACAAGATCGTGCAGCTCCGTCCGGATGTTGTCACCCTCGATGTCGAGATGCCGCGGATGGATGGCATCACCTTCCTGAAGAAAATCATGAATCACTTCCCGCTGCCTGTGATCATTGTCTCGTCCCTCACCCCGAAGGGAGGGGCTCTGGCGCTTGAAGCAATGGATGCAGGGGCTGTGGAGGTTATTGCAAAACCGGGCAGCCAGTACAGTGTGGAGGAGATGGGCGAAGAATTTGTTGAGAAGGTTAAGGCGGCGGCCAGGGTCGCTGTCGAACGGAAACAGCCTGCTGCCGAAGGGAAAAAACCCTCCGTTGATATTCATCATAAACTCGTGACAACCAATAAGGTTGTGGCGGTAGGGGCTTCGACCGGCGGGACAGTCGCTTTGCAGTCGATACTGACCTGCCTTCCGCCGGAAGCGCCCGGTATCGTGATGGTTCAGCATATGCCCGAGACGTTCACGAAGTGTTTTGCCGAGCGACTGGATTCTCTGTCGGCTGTCAAAGTGAAAGAAGCGTCCGACGGCGATGCCGTCATCACGGGCCATGCTCTGCTCTGTCCGGGTAACTACCATATAGCGCTGCGACGGTCCGGGGCCAGGTATTACGTCAAGGTCAAATCCGGTCCACTGGTGAATCGCCACCGCCCCTCCGTTGACGTCCTGTTCCATTCCGTTGCCGGAGCCGCCGGAGCCAACGCGCTGGGGATCCTGCTGACAGGCATGGGCAGAGACGGGGCGGAAGGGCTGCTCGAAATGAAAAATGCCGGAGCGAAAACAATCGCCCAGGACCGGCAGAGCAGTGTCGTTTACGGGATGCCCCGTGCCGCTGCTGAACTCGACGCCGCTGAAACCGTTGCTTCTCTGAACGATATCCCCCGGTTATTGCTTGAAGCCTTCCACAATTGAGGGAACGGCGCGTCCCTTCCCGTTCATCCGGAAACGGGTGAATATCGATGAGGAAGCGGAGGTCTTTTTGACGCCCGGCGCTTTCCACGGGAAGGTGCGGCGTCGCCACACTTTCCAGGAAGCGATGGTCCGCCTCCGGGGTGCATGGAACCGAAATGATTTTCCGCCACCTGGAAATATGTTCCGCTTCCACTGGCGCATTGCCCTTCTCCTCCGGGCCGGAAGCGGCCGCGGCGCTCCGGATCTGTTGCCTCAAAATCGAAGGTCAGGTCCCCTTTGCCCCTCCGGAAGCGCCGGACAGCAAACATCGGGCAACCGGCAACGACGAACCCGCAGCCTTCCGGCATAACGTTTGCATAATGATCCGGCAGCCATAGTTTTCTCCAGTCAACGGAACAAAAAAAATGCCGACATGCATTCATCAGACTGCCGGTCATATGCGGAACCAGATGCGCTCCATGGACACCGTCGCCCACAATCTGGCCAACGCCGGCACTCCCGGTTTTAAGAGAATGATCACCCATTTCATCGACTCCGGGAAAGATGGAAGCGCGATAGCGAACCGGGCCTCTTTCCCCGAACTGGATGCAAGGCGGATCGATTTCTCCCAGGGGCCGGTTCAACGCACCGGCAGGGATCTGGATGTCGCGGTCAATGGGGATGCCTTCCTCGCGGTGGAGACAGAAAACGGTCTCAGGCTCACGCGTAAAGGAAGAATGTACATGGATCGCGAGGGAAACCTGCACGATGGCAGCGGAAATCCGTTCGCCAGCGATGGGGGCGCAATGCAGGTCCCGAGCGGATGGGACGATTTGACCATCGACGGATACGGTAACGTGTCGGTGGACGGAGAGGAGCTGGGCCGGCTGACTCTGCTGCATATCCCGGATAAAGAGAACCTCCGCCCGGCGGGGAACGCTCTGTATGAATACGTCGGGGACCGGATGGAGCCGGCGTTCGAGGCCGAAATCGTCCAGCAGTCGATTGAACAATCGAATGTCAAGCCGATGAGCGAGATCGTCAACCTGATGATGCGGGCGCTCCGAAGCTACGAAGCCGGCACGCAGATTCTGACACGTGTGGACGAACTGCAGGGACGGGTCATCAATACGGCGTCATAGGGAGAACACAACATGAGAGCAATGTTTACGGCAGCAAGCGGAATGGACGCACAGACGCTCCGGATCGATACGATTGCCAACAATTTGGCGAACGCCGACACCACCGGCTTCAAAAAATCGCAGGTCGACTTCACAGACCTGATGTATGCCGCCGTGCATCGGCCGGGCAGCGACCGGACCTCCGGCACCCATACACCGACGGGGCTCGAGGTGGGTACAGGAGTCATGCCCGCATCCACACTGAAGATCTTCACTGCCGGAACAATACACAATACGGCGGGAGAACTCGACCTGGCCATCAACGGGCACGGATTTTTCCAGGTGGAGACGCATACGGGAGAGATCAGATACACCAGGGACGGCAACTTGCGAATGAACTCCGAAGGCACCATCGTCACCAGCCAGGGGAACCCGCTTTACCCGCGCATTTCATTGCCCACCGATGCAGAGAGCGTATCGATCGGGCGCGACGGTACGGTCTCCGTCAAAACGCCGGGCGCGGAGCAGAGGCAGATCGGCGAAATTGAACTGTCCCGATTTACAAACCCGGCCGGGCTCAGCAGCGAGGGGGGGAACCTGTTCTCGGAAACGATGGCCAGCGGTCCACCCGCCACCGGCAGGCCCGGCTCCGACGGGCTGGGTGAGCTGCATCAGGGATACCTGGAAGGTTCCAACGTCAAAGTGGTCAACGAACTGGTGGATCTTATATCGGCACAAAGGACCTACGAACTGAATTCAAGGGTGGTGCAGGCGGGCGACAGGGTGATGCAGGCGGCCAACCAGATAGTAACTTGAAAACCGTAACCGGAATCGGGAAAGAATAATCATGATAGCAACAAGAAAAACAATCTGTTTGATGCTCATGAGCGGGTGCCTGTGGGCGGCGGACGCCGTTGCGGATGCGCCCGGTGCCGTTATCACGCTGCAAGAGACAGTTACGGTATCCGAAGAGCGTATCGTGCTCCGGGATGTTGCCGAAGTGGAAGGAGAGACCGACGCCGGCGATCTGGTCGTCGGGAACAGCCCGTGGCCCGGTAGCTCGCGCAGGGTCAGCGCCGCCCTGGTGCGGATGCGCCTGCTGGGAGAGGGATACGATCTGCGGCAATTCGAGTTCCGCGGCCCCGAAACCGCCGTCGTTACACGCTCCGCCCACCGGATAGAACCGGAAAAGATAATCGATACGGCCAGGAAGCACCTCCGCAACCGTTTCCCGGCGGGGCTGGAAAGCGCACAAATCAGCCTGATCGGCGATTGTCCTCCGGTCGTGGTGGGAGAAGCCAGCAAGGACGGAATCAAACTTCTCCCCTCCACCCGCAACAATGGCCGGAAGGGCACAACCGTTACCGTCGACGTGGACGTCATAAATAACGGCCGGCGGCTGAAAAGGATCCCTCTGAGATTTTCGGTGAGTGTTGAAGAAAAGGTGGCGATTGCGGGAAGGCATATCCGCACCGGTGAGAGGATCGAACGCGAGGATGTGCAGTTCCGAGTCACCAACGTCGGTGGCCTGAGCGGCGCGCCCCTTACCGATCCGGATGCACTGGCAGGGAAAGTAGCTGCCCGCTCCATCAGCCCTGGACAGGTCATAACCGTCAACGCCATCGGCGAACCGGAACCCGAAGTGGTCGTGCGCACCAACCAGCGCGTAACGCTGGTCTTCAATAACGGAAGCCTCAGCATGGATACCTCCGCGAAAGCTTTGCACGGGGCCAGAGTCGGCGAACGGGTCAGGGTGGAGAACCTCATCAGCGGCCGGATCGTGGAGGGGGTCGCCAGGGAAGACGGTGTGGTGGAGGTCGGATCAAGTGCCAACAGTCAAACAGGGAGGTGACAAAAATGCCGTTGGGGACCACAAAAAAAACAGGGAGATTGCGGGACGCCATCCTTCTTGCCGCCGCAGCAATGCTTTCCCTTTCCACCTGCGCCGTCGCCGGCAGCCTCTGGGCGCGCAGGGACGAAAGGGCCGGCAACCTTTTCCAGGATAACGTGGCGGCCCGGAAGGGCGATACGCTCACCGTGATGATATCGGAAGAGAGTTCGTTTGCCAGAGAGGGACGACGCGACAGCAACAAAAGCACGTCCTCCAGCGCTTCGGCCGGTCTGCAAACCACACTGGACAACACCGACGATTTCTCCGGCGCGGTGTCCCACTCCTCCGACCGTGAATTCCACGGCTCCGACAGGCGTTCCGGCAACCGCCAATTCGTCGACAGCATCACGGTAACGGTCATTGATGTTCTGCCCAACGGGAACATGGTTCTGGCCGGGCGCAGCGAGCGGCACATAGCGGATGAGGAGGTTACCACGATTCTTTCGGGGATCGTACGGCCCACGGATATTTCCGGAGAAAACGCCGTTGCATCCACCGACATCGCCAACCTGCAGGTGTATTACGAAACCAAAGATACAGCCTACGTGCGGGACGGCTGGTTGAGCACGCTGTTCAACCTTGTATGGCCGTTCTGAGGAGATCGATATCATGAACAGAACAATGGTCACCAGCTTTGTCGTTATGTCCCTGGTTCTTCTGGCAGCGGCCGCTCCAACCCATGGCAGCGGGGCACGCATAAAAGATATAACTTCGGTGCGGGGGATACGGTCCAATCAGCTCTATGGGGTGGGACTTGTGGTGGGGCTCGACGGCACCGGCGCCGGAAGCAATGCGGCCGCCGAAATGGCCGCAGGCATGATGGGCCGCCTCCGGGGCCGGCACCTCTCCGAGCTCGATGCCGACAACATCGCCGTGGTGATGGTCACCGCCGATCTGCCGGCCTTTGCCGAACCCGGGGACGTTATCGACGTAACGGTCAATGCGCTCGACGAGGCGGGAAGCCTTCGCGGAGGCACGCTGGTGCTGACTCCCCTTGCGGGAGCGGACGGCGAGGTGTATGCTGTGGCCCAGGGGCCGGTGGCCGTGGGTGGGTTCGCGGTGGAAGGCGCAGCTGCCAGCGTGACCGAAGGCGTCCCCACGGTGGGGCGCATCCCGGGAGGAGCGACTGTGGAGCGTAAGGTCGAGATGGCATTTACGGGAAAAGACGAAGTGGTTTTTGCGCTGCATAATCCCGATTTTGCAACCGCTGCAAGGATCGCCGACGCGATCGAAGCCCGGCTCCGCCTGGAAACAAATATCGCCAACCCCGCAACCGTTGAAGTTTCCATCAGCGATCTGTATGGCAATAACGAGAGAATGCGCACAATCAGCGAGATCCAGATGCTGAGGGTGGTCCCCGACAGCAAAGCGGTGGTGGTGATCAATGAACGCACCGGCACGGTGGTGGCGGGCAGGAGCATCGGCATATCCACCATAGCTGTAAGCCACGGACCGCTCACAGTTGTGGTGGAGGAGCTGCCGGAGGTGTTTATGCCGCCGCCCTTCAGCGATGCAGATCCGGAAACCGTCGACCGCACCGAAATATCCGTGCTGGAACGCACGCTGCCGGACCAGGAGAGCGGACTCACCGTCCTCAACAGGGGCACCACGGTTGAAGAGGTGGCCCGGGCGCTGAACCTGCTGGGCGCCGGGCCAAGGGAGCTGATCAGCATTTTCGAAGCCATCAACGAGGCAGGAGCACTCCATGCAGAACTCAGGATTATGTAACAGCACCGTCGGTATCGACCCGGCCGTCAACAACGATCGCCGGATGGAAGTGGCGGCACAAAAGTCATTTGGTGCGCAACAAGAGGAACAACTCGCCCGGGATTTCGCGGAAGTTTTCTATACCATTGTTGTGAAGGAAATGAAGAAAACCATCCAGCGCCCTGAACAGGATTCCGTGGCGGAAGGCGTCTCCGGTCTGATCGGCATGTACCTGCCACGCAGCATGGCCGGAAGGGCGAACGACCCGCTGAAAAGTTATTTCTACGACCATTTAACCTCCCAGTTCGGAGCAAATATCGATGAAGGCGCCTGAAAAGTTTGTCAAAATTTTGGATGGTTATCTGGAGCTGATCAAAAATCGGCGGAGGACGCTCGAACAAATGCGCGAGTGCATCCGGCAGAACAACATGTCCCGGCTGCGCGGGCTGCTCTCGGAGGAGGCCGATATCGCCGCGGAAATGAAACAAATGGACCGCAAACACGCCGAATTCAGGCGGGCTATGACGCAGGAGAGCGGAATGGACGAGCTAAACGTTACGCTTGGCGCCATCGTTGAGACAACCGATCCGCCCGCCGCACTCGCGCTCAACGACAGGCGCGAACGCCTGGCTTGCGCCATAGAACAGCTTCGCGAGGAAGCCGAGCTCACACGCAGACTGGTTGACTTTGGCCTCGACGTCAACAACCGTTTGATGGAAGAGATCCTGCACCAAACCGGCACCGTCCGCACTTATGGAGCGGATGCGGAGATGCGTCAGGAACCGGCCGGTTTAACACTGCATAAAAACGCATAAAAGGTGAAATAATGAGCGGGTTTACCATAGGAATTAACGCGCTGCGAACCGCCCTGCAGAGGATGAACGTGGCCGGGCACAATATCGCAAACGTCCATACGCCCGGATACCATTCGCGCAAGGCCAACCAGATTCCGGTCCACGGCGGCGGTGGGGGGGCGCAATTCGACGGCATGGGAGTCGATATCTCTTATATCTCCAGGGCCAGGGACGTGCTCATCGATGAAGGCCTGTTGCGGCACAGGCAGGAAGCGGGATATTACTCGCAATTGGAGCGAATTATCCGGCACGTGGAGACGATGATCAACGAACCGAGCGATAGCGCCATGAGCGAAAGGCTTTCCGACCTGTTCTCCACCATGCAAAGATGGGCGGGAGAGCCCGACGACCCGACCCTCCAGCAGGCTGTCATTAACAAAGCCGACGCCGTCTCCGGCATGTTCAACCATATGGATCGCGAACTGGTCTACCTCAGGGATAACCTTTTCTCCGCTGCAGAGGATACCATAAATGAAATCAACCGCTTGACCCGATCCATCGCAAGCCTCAACGAAGATATAAAGTCCACATACGCGGCAGGCAGAAGTGCCGCAGGACTGGAAGATGAAAGGGACCAGATGATACACAATCTTGCGGAACTGGTTAATTTCAGCACCCATGAGACCGCCGAAGGGGTCAAGAGCATAAACTCCGGCGGCGTGATGCTGGTCAGCGACGTGACCAACAACGAACTGACCGTGGTGGAACAGGATGGCGTGTTGAGAATTTTTGCCGGGGACAGAATCAAAAACGAGATTGCAGTTCCCGGCGGACGACTGGGCGGCATCTCGACAGCACATAAGGAAATAATAACGAAATATATGGACTCACTCGATGAACTGGCCAACGGCCTGCGCAGACAGCTCAACCTCATCCATACCACCGGACTGGTGCAGGGCGGGAGGTTTACGGAACTGGAAGGCGGTAATCCTTTCACATCAGAGGAATCCATGGTGCATGAGCTGGGCTACGATGTGCCGGAAGGACAGGACTTTTTGCTGATCATCAACGTCGAAGACGCCCACGGAAATATCACCCCCCATGAGCTTGAGATCGATACCGACCAGAGCGCCCGTGATTTTTTAGATGATATCATAGACCGAATAAACGATATTAACGGAGTAAAAGCAATCGATAACGAGGGACGGTTGCGCATCGAGGCCGACCCCGACAACGGAGGATATGCTTTTGGTTTCGCCACTCCCTTCAACCCATTCCCCGATCCGTCCACCAGCACCGAGCTGAAACCGGAGATTTTCGGGGAGTTTACCGGAAATGAAAACCTCCGCTACACCGTGAGCTTCGGAGGAGACGGCACGGTGGGTGAAGATAACCTCCAGATGCAGATAGAGGTGGAGGATCCGCAAGGAAATACCAGAACCTTCACACGTACGGTGGACGAAAACTACGTGCCCGGAACCGCAATCCATATCGAACAGGGACTGCGTCTGAGCTTGGAAGGAGTGCCGGTTGAAGAGGGGGAAGAAATCCAATTTGCCGCCTATGCAACTATGGACGAGGCGGGCATTCTCGATGCGCTGGGAATCAATACCTTCCTCAGCGGACAGGGGGCGGCCGGACTCGGTGTTTCCCGGCGCCTGAAAGAAGAGCCGGCCATGTTCGCCACCTCCATGCGACCGGTCACGGGAGATAACAAAAATCTGCTCAAAATAGCTGATTTGAACGAAGAAAGGCTCATGAGCCGCGGCACCGCCACATTCCATGAGTATTACAACAATCTGGTAACCGATGTGGGCGCCATGCACCAGAGCATTCAAAACACCTTGAGAAGTGAAGAAGATCTTGTTAAAGAACTGAGCAACCAGAGAGAATCGGTGATCGGCGTGAATATGGAAGAACAACTGGTGGAAATTATGCAGAGTAAAAACCTCTATCAGGGCGCCATGCGATACATCACGGTGGTGACCGGGTATTTCGATGAGCTTGCGGCGCTGATCTGAGAGATGCGTTCATTATATGCCGGCGCATTGTTGCCGGAGTAAAAAACTGGAACATCCGTCCGAAGCAGCCGGTGAGGTCAAAAACATGAGAATTACACAGAGCATACTGGACAGGAACTCGTTGCACGCCATCAGCCGCAATTTCGAAAAAATAGGACAACTCAACGAACAGCTTTCCTCGGGGAAACGGGTCAATACCGTTTCCGATGATGTGCTGGCAACCCGCGACATCCTGAGGTTTGAACGTGACAACGCCCAGTTGCAGATATTCAACGACAATGCAGAAGGTGTGAAAGCAACACTCGGCTTTGCAACCGGCAACCTGCAACATGCTTCCGAAGCGCTGACGCAGACAAAAGAAATCGCCGTGCAGGGCGCCACAGGCACTTACAGCGCTTCCGAGCGGGCAGTGATGGCCGAGGGCATTGATGCGCATCTCAATTCCCTCCTCTCCCTCGCCAACACCAGATATCAGGGCCGTTACATGTTCGGCGGGCAGGAAACCGGTCACCCGCCGTTCCAGGCGGAACTCAACGAACAGGGGGATATCGGCAAGATCAACTACCGGGGCACAACCTCCACGACAAAAGTGCGGATCGGGCCGGGAATCGAATCCGAAACCTCGTTTGCCGGCCGCCCCATCTTCCAGGGGAAGACGGATGCCTTCGCCACCCTGATCAATCTCAGGGATGCGTTGCGGGAGAACGATACCGATGCCATTGATGAAGCAATCGGCGATCTCGATAACGCCCAGGATAATATCACCAGGAATCTCGGAAACCTCGGCGAACGGACCGCACAGATGGATGTCATGCAGAATTCCGTGGAAACAATGATGTTTATGAATAAGAGACTCCAGAGCGAGCGGCAGGATGCCGATATCGCCGAAGTCGCCATGGAATACACCAACATGATGACTTTGCTGCAAACGGTCATGAAAGTGGCTTCGAGCGCCGCCCAGATGCCTTCCATTGCTCACTATATGTGAGACCGGTTGCTGGTGTTCGGCGCCGTGCCCTCTTTTTCTCACGGGCAAGAGAAAGCAGAAACAGGCAACCCTGTTCGCAATGTTTTTTGATTTTAAAAACCTTTTTTGCCTCAGGAACATCCGCAAAGCTGAAGCACGGCCGGAAAAAACACCTTCAACAAATGCCGACAATCACGGGAATGAACCGGAATAAACTCATCGAAGAAGCCCATGAACTCCGCAAATGCTGCGAGGAACTCCATGCGCACACCGGCCGGATCACCGGCGGCGAAAGCGAGGACATTGCACGCCGAACCCTCACCCACCTGGAAGAAACAGGCTCCCTGCGCCGGCGCCTGGGGCGGCTGTATGAATCCTTAATCGGGGAGAGCCATTCCGTCGTAAAGGAAACGCTCCGGGAGTGCGACCGCTTGCTGCTCAGCACGCAACAGGACTACCAAAAAGTGCGGGAAGAACTGGGTGCTGAGAAGAGCCGTACCGGCAAGGAACTTCAGTGCCTGCAGGGGGCAAAAAAAGTGGTAAGCACATACGGGAAAGGGGCAAGCGGAAAGGAAAAGTAAAAAGATCATTCTTTTCACGAGGGAATTTGGGCGAGAATGGGGGCTTCAAACGTCAGCCGCATTATTCCGTATTGAACGTGGCGAGTATTTTTCTCGCCAAGCGATCGGCGATATAACGGGAGAAAAAAGAAGGTGATATGACCATCAGATCGGGGCCATAGTATTGTATGTCGTCCGGCCCGTAGCTTTCCGTATAATAGGATTTCATGTCTCCCATCCTTTTCAACTCGCCGGCATTCCAGGTCCTGGATATGGAAAAAATCACCGACCCGTCGTCAGTGTCCACCGCCTTGGCGCTGACGCCTATGGAAAGATCGAAATAATAGGGGTTGAAGCTGTCGATCCGGCCGAGTATCACGGCATCGGATTGAAATGTCCGGCGCATTTCGGTCAGAAATCCCACGGGGACCGAGCCCCTGTCCAGGGGCCTGCCCGACTTCATCCTCACCTCGGTCGGAGCCACGGTATTGACGTCAACATTGTCCGTGTAAGTGGACAGCCTGTCGGCAAGCAGTTTTCCGAACCCAACGCCGAAATCCTCATGCGGTGCATCGTAATAAAACTCCAGAACGGTCACCCGCCGGTATCCTCCCATATGATCGGCGGGCTCGGGCATGCCTTCGCCCGTCGCGCAACCCCCGCACAAAACAACGGCAGGAATCAGAAATAGCGACAGAACTGAGAGAGTATGGCGGCAGTTACCAATGGTTGTTGCCTGCATGTCGATCCTCCCGATTCAGTTAGCGTTATCTTCTTCCGCGAAGGATCTCTGCATGATCCCCATAATGGTCTGCAGGACTTCGATCTGTGCCTCGTGGTAGTCACGCATCTCCTCCCGGAAGCCCAGCACGTCGCTGCGCCACTGTTCGAGTGATTCCTCCATCTCCTTCAACCGTTCTTCATAAGTCTCCGTTTCCAGCTTGAGTTCCTCGATCTTCTTTTCTTTTTCCCTGATGACCGACTCCATTGTTTCGTTTTTTTTCCTCAGTTGCCTGTTTTCGGACTGACGCAGGGCCAAAGTCCGGGTCGCCTCTTCCAGAATCTCGGTCAGCGCCCTCCTTTCTCCCGAAAGTGGCATTTCTCCGATGTCTGTCCCGAGGATGTGCCCGGCCCGTATCCAGTGATCGGATTCTTCACCTGCACCTCCACCGTGCTCCTTCCTCTCTGCCTCCCCGGGCTGGCGGCTATCCCTGAGTTCTCCGTCTGTCTCGTTTCCTCCGGCTGAGACGCTTGTTTCCGTTTCCTCCGCCCGTTCTCCTGTCTCGGGTTCGGAGCCTGTTTGCCTGCCTTCCGCTCCGGCGGGGGAGGGCGAGGTGATCAGGAACATAACACAACAGAGACAACCGCTGATCAAAAAACTTTTTCTGAACACAGTATCAATCCTCCGTAGAATAATCGCATTCGACCATCAGTTCGCGTCCGCAAGGGCATCGGACATGGATATGCGTCACCGTACCTTCGTCGTCCTGGATCGGCTCCAGTTCCGGCTCCCCCGAGGGCACTTCCGCGGAAGTATCCCGATCCTCTTCTCCCGCAGGCGGGGTCCCGCAGGGGACTTTTCTGACCACCCGCGAATGCCGGACCCGCCGGCGCTTCAGCAACTTATTATCGGCATGTTTCCCGACCATAACCATAATCAGGTCCTCAGATCCAGGTTGCGTCCGAGGGAACCGTCGCCCTCTCTCTTTTTCGGCTCGATGTCATCCTCGCTGCTGTCCCTGTCCCGGCTTGGTGGCGTATCATCTGCGAGGCTACTTCTGGCATCCCGGTCGCCGGAATTTTTCCCCGCCACGCTGTCCATATGTTCTTTGAACTCTTCTTCCTCTCTCCGGTGCCTTTCCTTATTTTTGCGATCCTCTCCGTCCCGTTGTCCCAAACGCCGCGTTCTCTGGTACGGTTCAACCCTGTGTGGCCGCAGCTCGTCACCCATCTCCGAGCACCTCCTTCAAGGTTCTTTCCAGGTTATATATTGCTTCGGTATGTATTTGAGAGACCCTTGACTGCGTGACTCCGAGCACCTCGGCGATTTCAACCATATACAGTTCTTCGTAATAATACATGACGATCACCTGCTGTTCACGCACGGAAAGACCTTTTATGGCCGTGGTCAGATGTTCGGTCAAATCGGATTTCTCCAGTTGTTCCAGCGGCGTGTCGATATCGGACTTGAGCAGGATGCCGCCAGCGTCTTCATCGTCTCTTTGTCCGCCTGCTCCCTGCCCTTCGAGGGAGTGAATATAGTTCCATTTTTCATAGGAAAGATAGCGCAACACTTCGTGGCGGGGACAGTCCAACAGTTCGGCCAGTTCGTCGACGGAAGGGCTGCGGCCGTGTTCGGCCCTGTAATCTCTTCCTGCACGGTACATTGCACTCAATTTCGCCCTTGCGGACCTGCCCAGCGGATCTTCAGACCTCAACAGGTCAAGCATGGCGCCGCGGATGCGCCGGTAGGCAAAGGTGGAGAACTTGGCGCCCGAAGCGGAGCTGTACCGCCGCGCCGCTTCAATAAGGCCGAGGGTGCCCGCGCTTATGAGATCCTCATACGATACGGCCGGCTGGAAAGTGACATCCAGAGTCTCGGCGAGGCGCTTGACGAGTGCTATATTGTTCGTTATTTTGTCCCGTATGCTATGGGCGGCTTCCGCATAAGCCCCGTCCCGTTTTTTGGTTTTTGAAATCATAGTTATCGCTTATCCTTCTCCTCGTTGTCGTTAACCCGCCCGTCCCGGCAGAGGGCAAAGGAAACGTTGAGCGTTGTCCATACGACCGCTCCGACCAGCAGCCCTCCAATGCCACTGCGACGGAAGGCGACGAAAGGCTCCATCCCGGACAGCAACGAGAGGAACATAGCGGCACAAAAAGCCGTTATCGCGGTCAGCGATGCTATGTTGGACGCCGCATTTGCCCGCATAGAAAGGTTTCCTCCCCATGGCATTTTCTCTGAATCATCTGCCTGCCTCAGGCCGGCCTCACCCTGCCCTCAGGGCAAAGACCCGTTTTTGATTGTCATCGACTTACCGGTTTCTGCCATGAACGCCGTTTTGCATTCACGTGCTGTTGTCAGAGCCGTTGATCGTCATCTTACGGTTACCTGGCGCGCCCGGGCCTTCGGATTGTGAAAGGTGCGAAAAAACGGCGGCCTGCCGCTCATCGCTCCTATCCATTCTCCGTCCCGACCCGGATCATTCCCACATTATTCACTTCGGTCTTCTCAGCGATCTCATCGTAAGAAATCACCGGCAGGTCGGGAAAGACCCTGGCGATCATCCCCCGAACATGGGGGCGTATCTGAGAATCCACAAGCAGGACGATCTCCCCGCCGGCAGCAAACGCTTCCTGCGTCTCTTCGCTTATCGCATTGATAAGCCCCCTGACCCTGCCGGGGGGGAGGCTGATGCGTGTCCCATCGTCGTCGTGCGCAATGGAGTCCCGAATTTCCTCCTCCAGGGTCGGGTCGAACGACAGAGCATTGAGCTTGCCTTCACTGTCGCAAAACTTCTCGCATATGGCCCTTGGGAGCGCTTTGCGTGCGAGCTCGCTCAGTGTGGCGGGATCCTTGACCTGATCCACGCAGTTGCCGAGCGTCTCCAGAATATGCGAGAGATTGTTGATCGGGATATCTTCGGCAAGCAGTTTTTGAAGCACAACCTGCACCTGGGAGAGACCGAGTTTCTCCGGGATCAGCCCTTCCACAACGGCCGGGTTCTTTTCCCGCACTTTATCCACGAGCGATTTGACGTCCTGCCTGTTCAATATCTCGCTGGCGTGGCTGCGCAGGACTTCCGAGAGGTGGGTTATAAACACCGATTCCGCGTCCACGATGGTCATCCCCTTGCTCCTGGCGTTTTCCCGCTCGTTGCGGTCCGCCCAGATAACCGGCAGGCCAAAGCTCGGTTCCGTCGTCGTGATGCCTTCGACCCCTTCCG
>PUMZ01000049.1 GCA_003551565.1 Candidatus Brocadiaceae bacterium
ATTCTATAGCTCCTTCCCCGTCATTTTCCGGCGACGGGCCGACCGGCAGACGCCAGTCATAATTGACGGTAAAGAGGTTGTCATTCAGGGTATAACCCGCGGTGTCAAGAGAGGCGAGCAAATCGTTATAAAATCCGGCTAAAGGGTCAATTTCAATCACAGAAAGGATGGGGGCTTCACCCTCTCCGTCAAAGTCAGGGCAGGGAATTTCCGGGGCGATACCGCGGGTGGTGAACCATTCCTGTTCGAAGCCTTCGGAGGCGAACGTGCCGACGATTCCCGGTATAACCAGAAGAGGGCGCTGCGGGGTGAAAGAGTTTTGCAGGCCATCACCGGCAAGCCCGTCAGCGCTCATCGCCCGGGCAGACAAAGCATCGCCTGACGCAGGGTTATTATCATTTACATCTCCTGCCCTTTTCGCCATTCGGATCATATATCCCGTGCCGGGCCGAACATGGCTCAGGTCGCCGTACCACCGGCCGCTGTCACGCATGGCTATTCCCTCAGTAGTCTTGATCAGGTCGCCGTCGGTAAGCTCGATATGGGCCAGAGCCTCATCAAGCGTCGCTGCGGCGTCGATATTGAACCCGACCCAGTTCCAGCCCGCTTCCAATTCGACATGAACGTCGGGTTCCATCGCCCGGCCGGTCACCGTGAGGGCGGAAGGGGAGTCGTCGCGCACGCGCAGTTTATATGCCCGGCCGTATTCGATGTTTTCCAGATCGCCGACCCACTCGCCGTCGGTATAGTCGGCCCGGCCGTCTTGTGACTCGATGATATCGTTATCCGATGGGACATAGGCGGACAGGACATTGCCGAGGGAACGGTCTTCGGGCAATACGGTGAAAGAAATCCAGTTCCAGCCGCTGACCAGCGGTATTTCGATTTGTTCCGATGTGTCGATATGTATCTCCCGCTCATTCGTTTCTTCCGTGTTGCCCGCCTTATCCACCGACCGATAGTAGAGCGTCGTCACGCCTTCAGCGTCGATGGTGAACGGTTCTTCATAAATCAGCCAGACGTCGTCGCCGAAGTGATACTCTGTCCGGTCGATTCCGCTGGCAGCATCGACGGCCGTCAGCTCGACCTCCACGGCGCTGACAAACCATGGATCGACACCTTCTTCTCCCGTGAGCTCTGTCGTTGTCTCCGGCGCTACGGTGTCGATGTGGATTCCATGCTCAGCGGTTTCTTCCACGTTACCTGCTACGTCCACCGAACGGTAGTAGATCGTCGTAACGCCTTCATCGTCGATGTTGAACGATTCGTCGTAAGTCAGCCAGGCTCCGTCGCCGAGGTGATATTCTGTCCGGTCGACTCCGCTGGTGTCATCCTCCGTCGAAAGCTCCACCTCGGCGGCGCCGATGAACCACGGTTCGATGCCTTCTTCACCCGTGAGCTTTATCGACGTCTCCGGCGCTATGGTGTCGATGTGGATATCCCGCTCGTTTGTTACTTCCACATTACCTGCCGCGTCCACCGAACGATAGTGGAGCGTCGTCAAGCCTTCATCCACTATCGTGAACGGCGAGTCGTAAACCAACCAATCACCATCGCCGAGATGGTATTCGATCCGTTCGGCCTCGCCGACCGCAGCGGTCGCCGAAAGCGTCACCTCGACATCCCCAATGAACCAGGGGGCATTGCCGTCCGGGCCGTCCGTTTCAATCGTCGAGATGAGATTGTCCATCACATCGTCAACGACTTCGAGCGTGATAACCACGGAGTCCTGCGCGCCTGCATCATCGGTCACCGTCAGCGTCACATCGTAGCTCCCGCTCGCGACGTAGGTGTGGGTGACGGTCTCTCCCGCTGCGGAGTTTCCGTCGCCGAAATCCCAGGCATAGGCGACCAAAGTGCTGTCGGGTGCATAGGAGTCGCCGGCATGGAACTCAAAACCTGTCTGCAGGTCGCCGAACGGCGGGCCGAACACGAGGACGGCGATCGGCGGGTGCGCCGCTACATCAAGTGTATAGATCGTGCGGTCAAATCGCCCGTCCGTACCGGTCACGGTCAGCTCGATCTCGTAAAGGCCCGGGGTGCTGAACACATGCTCGACCTCCACGCCCTCGGCGGCATTGCCGTCGCCGAAGTCCCAGTTATAGGTGGCGATCTCACCGTCCGGATGGGTGGAGCCACCGGCATCGAAAAGAAACTCGGTGCCCGTATGGCCCGAGTCGGGGGTCACGCTGATATGGGGTTCGGGCAGGATCAGGTCGTCGACGGTGAAGCGGCGGACATAGTTACCGCCGGCCTCGCCGGTATCATCGCCGTCGAGTCGATTACCGGACAGGTCGTGGATGGCCCGCCCTTCCTCACTGTAAATGATAAACTCATACTCACCCGGTTTGAGCGCACCGCCGGGCAGCAGCGTGATGATAGAGGTTCCGGGTTCATAGTGCGGTTCCAGAGCGATCACCTCATCCTCCCCCGTGCCCAAAACGCCGTCGGGGCCGGACCAGAGCAGCCGGTAGTTGCCCGGCGCATTGGCGTCGATCTCATTGACGGCCTCGCCGAGAGTTATAATTATTTCCTCAACCGGCCCGAGCGGGGCCGATTCCTGATCAATGGCGTTTGGTTCGACCTCGACGATGCGCGGCCCGGCGTCGTCGAGGCTGGAGCCGCGGAACTCGTATGCGCCGATATCGACGTATCCGGGGGCGAAGTCGAACAGCAGGGAGTCGGCATGTTCCAGATCGGCGGCGCCGTCGTGTTCCGCGATCTCATACCAGTGCCCATTACCCATGGAAATACCGACGGTCGGGCTGCTGAGACCGGTATTGCCGGCGCCGTAATCGAGGCGGATTGTTCCGTCGTCGAACAACGTGGCCGAGACATTGACGTCGCCGCCGGAGGCCTGGTCGACGGCCGCCCAGCGGACGGTTATGGCGCCGGCGACCGTATCATCGACGAATATATCGCCCGGCGCCGCCGGGTTAAGGTCCGTCCACAGCGGCGCGATGCGGATGTTGTCGATCAGTTTCTCCGTCGTGTTGTACCGATCAGTAACATCTGTCGTCGAGGAAAACTGGAGGAACCCGTTGGAGGAGACTCGGACCTGGTCGTACAGTATGCCGTAGAACGGGAAGTCAAACGGCAGGTTCAGCGCCCAACTGCTGTTGGGTTGGTTCCAGCCCTGCCCCACTCCTGATTCCTGGAAGAGGCTTTCGCCGAGGTTATATTCGACGTACCGGTCGCCGCCGCGGTCATCGATGCCCGGGTCCTGCATGCGCGGGAACCCATCGATATCCCGTCGCGGCGCCGCCCAGGTATGGCCGCTGTCGATCGCGGGCGAACCGGCCGAGAGGTGGAAGTTGTCGTCCAGTCCGCCG
>PUMZ01000338.1 GCA_003551565.1 Candidatus Brocadiaceae bacterium
CCACCCGAACCCGCAGATCCAACGGAACCACCAGAGCCCGCAGAGCCACCCGAGCCCGCCGGCAACCCGAGCGCCTCCTTCGCAATCGCAATTTCAACACCCTGACGCTCGCGGCCGGTGTTGCGCACCGCATAGCTCACCGATCCGGCAGGGAAGACCCCGTCATCGGCCGGACCCGAAACCGCATCGCCGCCGTCCTCCGCGCTTTCGCCCGCCGGAATCACCACAAATCCGCCGGCATCCGCGCCCGACGACGCGCCGGCATAATCGGCAATCGAGAGCACAAAACGGCTCCCCGCGCCGCCCGGACCCGGAGCGGTGTAGACCGTCAGCCCCAGATCCACCTCAAAATCCATCGTGAAATCTTCGGATGCGATGCCGCCGTCGGATTCGTCCCCGCTCGCCGCCAGAAATCCGGCCGCATCGGGAACACCGCCCAGCGGCGAGCCCGCAGCCACGCCCGCGCGGTCACCGAAGCCGAGCATCACGCCGATGGCATCCTGATCACCCGCCACGATCTGCCCGTCGATGCCGATGTAGACCGAATCGGCGTCATCGTAAAAATAAATCCCGTCGACTGTCTTCTCCGGACCAAAACCCGCGTTGGTATTCTCGCGCGAAGCCATCAGCCGGTAGCCCGGATCGCTCAGGCGGCCGTCCACACGCACCGCCGGAGCCGTATCGGGATCAAGCACTTCGAAGGTCTGCGTCACCTCCGTGCCCTCGCCGGCGCCATGGCCCGACAGCCGCGCCGTGATCGTATACACACCCGGATCGTCAAGCACAAACGGGGCGAAATCAAACGTCCTGCGCTCGCCGCCCTCCAGCCGGACCGTCAGCGTATCCGCCGCCTCGCGGGAATCATCCGCCAGCGGATCGCTCATTACCATTTCGTGACCCGACCGGTCCCTCGAGACGATGAAGCCCGCGCCCGCACCGGTGCCGCCGTCGTCATTCAAAGCCGATACGGCACCCGAACCCGCATCAAAAGCAGAACCCTCACGCACCACCTCCATCGTCACCGTCACATCCGAGGCCAGTGTCGCGCGGCTGACCATCTCAATGCCCGCCTCCACCTGCTCGCCGGCAAAATAATCATCCTGCACGCCGGTCAGCGCGGTCAGCTCGGCGCCGGTCTCCAGCTCAAAATCATAATCCAGCGGCACCCAGACCGACCAGGAATCAGGCGCGGTGCGGATCAGCACGCGGCTGTCGTCAAACACCTCGGTGGTGTCGCTCACATTGCCGGTGAGATCGACCAGCTGCCGTCCGCGCCAGTCGTCGCGGATATTGGTGACCCACACGTCGATGGTATGCTCGTCGTTGTTGTTGATGGAGACGATGAGCCCGGTGTGGTCGTCGGTGCCGTCGCGCTGCATGACGTACACGTCTTCGAAATCGGGCGCGCCGAAGGCGTCGTAGCCGGGCCAGAACGCGTCGTCGCGGGCGGTGAGGATGTGGTGCCCGCCGGAGGCGAACTGCTTGCGGATGGCCATCAGCAGGTTGATCGGGTCGCGCAGGCCGTAATAGAAATAGTCGCGCCACCAGACCTGCGGGTAACCCGGATGGGTGAGCAGATGCGCGTAGATCAGCTCTTTCTGGCCGACGATCGGACTGTGCCCCTCCTGGGTCGCCTCGCCGCGATAGTTGGTGCGGTCGAAATCGTGGTTCTCGGCGAACGGGACGATCTGCCCGTAGGGCACGCCGTGGTTGTAGAGGCCGCGCGAGTGCAGATTGCGCACGTCGTAATCCGCGCCGCCGTCGGACCACTCCTTGTAGGCAAAGCGGATGTTGAAGTCGAAGATGGCGGCTGGCTCATCGGTGCCGTCCATCAGGTCGAGATAGGTCGTGAGCCGGCCGATGTCGCCGTCATAAAGCTCGTGCACGTGGAAATTGCCGCGGTTGGACCCGTAATCGACCCAGCGTTTCAGGTATTCGGGATGGATCCCCTTGACGAAGTCGAACCGGTAGCCGTCCAGGTCCAGTTCGGTGGTGAGCCAGTCGCCCCAGACCTTCAGGCTGTCGCCCTTGGGCAGGGTGGACCCGTCGCCGTCGTGCAGGGCGTTCTGGTATCCGAAATTGTTGACGTACATCTGATGGAAGCCGGCGATCTGGTCGTCGGCATAGAAATCGCCGGTGTTGTCCTGGTTGCGGACGGTGTTCGGGAAGAAGAACTCAGCACCTTCGCCGGCCGGCCAGGCGATTCGCCCGGATCCGTGGGTCAGCGGGAAGGCGGTGAAGGTGGAGTCGCCGTCCGGCGAAAAGAGCGAGCCGCCGTCACGGTCGACAAAATATTCGGCGTTGGGATTGGCCTCCATCACGCCGCCGGACCGGTGGTTGAGCACGATATCCATATAGATACGGAGTCCGGCATCTTTAAGGCTGGCGATGGCGTTTTCAAGCTGGGTGCGGGTGCCGTATCGGGTGGGAATGGCCGAACCGTCTCCCGGACTCACATCGCCCGGCCAGCTGTCGTACTCGCCCAGATCATAGTAGTCGTAGGGCGTGTAGCCGACATCAAACGCGCCGGCACCACCCTTGCTCGGCGGGGGCATCCAGATGGCGTCAAAGCCGGCCTGACCCAGCGCTTCGGAGTACCAGGCCAGCGAATCGTACCAGACCGCCCCGGGGGTGACGTCCCAGTAAAAACCCTGGATCATGGCCGGATCGCCCGGCGGATCACCGGGGCCATTGGCGTAAGCGGTTACATCCGGCATCGGCCGGAGGGGTGCGGCAAGGGTGACCAATACAACGATCACCGCCGGCATCAGGAAGCGAGAATTGGCATTATGCATGGAGGACAAATACGTAAAAGGACGTTGACAAAGTAGTTGATAGCATGATGAAAGCGCTTACAACTAATAATTATACTCACTTTTTTTTTCATGTTCAAACAATTTGAAACCCGATGTATAAATTCGTAACAGATTATTTGACAATGAGATATGACCGTATTTGAGTCACGTATCAGCATTAAGAAATTTTAATATAACGGCATTATGTTCCGCACCCGTAATGCCGCGTGCGGCACACTGTTCCCGCAGCAGAACAGGGAAGGCAATCTCTCCGCCAAACCGTGTCGTTTAAAAATTATGCTCATTTTCCCTCAGGGATGCACCCCCGTTATCATGCCGCGTATGGAAACGCTTTTCCGGAAAAATCAATGCATTAGTACATCGGAAACGCTCTGCCAGGGCCCTGGAAGCAATGGTGAAATATTATGAAAAGTTAATATTTATACGCTTACGGACTTGCATATCGAAATAAACTGCCCTATCATTGACACTTAAATTTCGTGATGAACAGCAAAACGCTACCGAAA
>PUMZ01000078.1 GCA_003551565.1 Candidatus Brocadiaceae bacterium
AACCTCGTGAAAAAGATCATCGGACTCGTTATCATTGAAAACGCCGTGAATCTTTTTCTGATACTTGTCGGTTTCCGCACCGGCGGCGAGGCGCCGATTTTAGAGAAAGGAATGGAAGATGTTCTTTTTGTCGATCCCCTTCCGCAGGCGATGATTTTAACCTCTATCGTTATTGGGCTCGGGGTGGTCGCTCTTCTTGTTGCGATATCCGTGCGGATATATGAAAAATATGGAACCTTTGATATTAGCCAAATAAGGGAGCTGAGGGGATGATACCTTTTATACCTTCATTTATTATAATACCTCTGGCCTGCGCTTTTTTGATCCCGCTGGTATCAAGAAAGATTGAGGCGGCGGCACCCGTAATAGCGGGAATTGGTTCGCTCGTTCTGATGGCGCTGTCCGTGTGGAGTGTTGTCCGGGTGGGCGGAGAGAGCCTGGTCTATGAAGTGGGCGGCTGGGAGGCGCCGTTCGGTATCCTTATGGTGCTCGACGGGCTATCGGTTTTGATGCTGCTGGTCGTGAATATAGTGGGCTTCCTGTCCCTGATATATTCGGTGGGTTACATGCGAAAGTTCACCTCGCCCGCTTACTATTATACGCTTTTCGCTCTTCTGCTGGTGGGGTTGAACGGTGTCGTTATAAGCGGTGATTTGTTCAACCTTTTTGTGTTTGTAGAGATAACCGCCATTTCAAGTTATGCGCTGGTTGCGTTCGGCACCGAGAAGCATGAGCTGGAGGCGGCTTTCAGGTATGCGGTGCTTGGAACGGTCGCCTCGGCGATCATCCTGCTCGGGATAGGTATGGTCTACAGCCTGACATCCACGCTCAACATGGCGGATATGGGCCGTAAAATGGCGGAGAGTAACCCCAGTAATCTTATCCCTTTCGTTACGGTGCTGTTCGTGGCCGGTTTCGGGTTGAAGGCGGCGCTCGTGCCGTTCCATTCCTGGCTGCCCGACGCGCACCCTTCGGCGCCGGCGCCTATCTCGGCGATGCTCTCGGGAGTGGTCATAAAAACCATCGGTGTCTATGCGCTTGTGAGGATACTTTTCAACGTATTCGCGATCACCGAGCAGGTTGGCGCCGTGTTGATCTGGCTCGGGATTATCTCGATGGTCGTGGGCGTGCTGCTTGCGATCGGACAGTGGGATTTCAAGCGGCTGCTTGCCTATCACTCCATAAGCCAGATAGGTTACGTGGTCTTCGGCATCGGGCTGGGAACCCCGCTGGGAATTGCAGGCGGTCTGTTCCACCTGTTCAACCATGCGCTGTTCAAATCCTTGCTCTTCCTCGATGCAGGCAGCGTCGAGCAGGCCACGGGGACGCGAAAACTTGAGAAAATGGGCGGACTTTCTGACAATCTGCCGGTGACGAGCTGGACATCGCTGATCGCTTCCATGTCGATTGCGGGCGTTCCGCCCCTTTGCGGGTTCTGGAGCAAGCTGATCATAATTATTGCCGCTTTCCAGGCCGGGCATGTCGTGGGCGCGATAGCGGCGATAGGGACCGGGATCGTGACGCTTGCCTCATTCCTGAAGGTCATGCGGTACGCATTTTTCAAGAAAACGGAACAGGCCGATGATTCCGTGCAGGAGGTTTCGCAATTCATGACGGTTGCGATGCTGGTCTTTGCTCTTCTGTGCATTGCGGTGGGGATTTTCTTCATGCCGTTTTTAAGCGGAGTGGTTGAGCCGGCGGCCGGGGTTCTTCGCAATGGCCTGGATTACTCGACCACGATACTGGGGGATTAGATAAAATATGGGATCAAAAATACTGACATTTATCATAGCCTTGGCGCTCTGGCTGCTGCTTTCCCTGAGCATCGATATCCAGCATGTCGTGGTCGGAGTGCTGGTGGCGCTTGTCGTCTCGCTCAGCGTTGGACATATGTTCGCCGGTACGCCGACGAAATGGTTTTCTCCCAAGAGATATGTTTGCTTTGCCTTGTATGTAGCTGTTTTGTTGAAGGAAGTGATAAAGGCCAACCTGGACGTTATTTACCGGGTGCTGCATCCGGAACTGCCGATATACCCGGGGATCGTCAGGGTGAAAACCAGTATCAAATCTGAAACGGCGCTTACGTTTCTTGCAAACTCCATTACGCTGACTCCCGGCACCCTGACCGTCGATGTGGATGCTGAAAACGGATTCCTTTACATACACTGGATATATGCCAAAACCCATGATATGGAAGAGGCTTCGGACATTATTGCCGGGCGGTTTGAAAAGATACTGAAAGAGGTGTTTGAATGAAACATCTGAAATGGTTTTTCGGATTACTGCTGCTCATCGTGGCCATTGTTGCCATATTCACGGTTCTTGACGTCAATGCCCAGACGCGGCTTACGCTCTATCTCTTGATCAGCTTTCTTCTGGCCATGTTCAGGATATCGAAGGGACCCACTGCAGCCGACAGGGCGGTGGCGACCGATATCGTGGGGATACTTGTCATAGGTTTTTGTGCGATACTCGCCTTTTATACGCAGAAGTCATGGTACATGGATATCGCCATCGCCTGGGCGCTCCAAAGTTTTATAGCCATTCTCGCACTTGCAAAATTCCTGGAGGGTAAAAAGTTCGATGCATGATGTTTTTGGATATATTGCATATGTTTTTATAGTGGCGGGGATCACTGTCGACCTTTTCGGCTGCATCGGACTGGTCAGGCTGCCCGACGTCTACAACCGCCTGCAGGCCTCGACCAAGTGCGTGACGCTCGGCACCTGCGGGATACTTTTCGGGGTGTTTCTGAGATTCGGGGTGACCGCGATAGGGTTGAAAGCGCTGGTCTGTATCGTTTTCATTTTGCTCACTTCCCCCATAGCCGCCCATGCACTCGCCAGGGCCTCACACAGGTCGGGAGTTGAACTCGATGACATAACCGCTTTTGATGATTACAAAGACGACAACGACCTGAGAGAAGAGCGATGAAATATCCAAAATTGAGAGAATTGAAAGAAGCTATAACGGCTCTTATTAAGGGACCCTATACCTCAAACTTTCCTTTCGAGCCGCATGTCCCGGCGGAACGATTCAGAGGCAAGCCGGAGTTCCACGAGCAGGACTGTGTCGGGTGTGGCGCCTGCGTCAATGTCTGTCCCGCCAGGGCTATTGAAATGCGGGACGAAGGTGACGCAAGGATCCTCGTTTACCGCTGGGATCTTTGCATATTCTGCGGGCAGTGCGAGGCCAACTGCCTGACCGAAAAGGGAATTATGCTTTCCCGGGAATTCGATATTGCCTCCACCGGCGAAAGGGAGGAACAGAGGCAGGAGATAAGGAAAAAACTCGTTCTCTGCGACTGCTGCGGCGAAGTAATCGCCCCGTACGATCAGCTCTTGTGGGTGGCAAAGAAATTCGGTCCGCTGCTGTATTCAAACACCTCGCTTCTCAACGTTTTCTTCAGGGAAAGGGGACTGGCCGAAGAAGAGAATCCGACCGGCGAAGATTCCGGCGAGATGAACCGCGCGCGCCGCGTCGAAGTCCTTTGTCCGGCCTGCAAACGCGAAGCAGCATTCGCATCGTGAGTGCCCGGGTAAGGTTGTCCCCCGGGAGTTGCGAGCTCGTTGGAGATCATGACCCAAAGAAATAAAGTTGGGCATTCCCCGCCCCCCTGTCCCGTAATCCAGCGGACCATAACCCATGCCCTGTCCGATAACAACAACACAGCTCAAGGGGAAGATAGTCCTTGCCGGCGTCGGAAACGTCCTGAAAGGAGACGATGGTTTCGGCGCCCTGCTTGCACAGGCTATTGACGGGAGAGTGTCGTTCAGGGTCTTCGATACCGGGATGGCGCCCGAAAACTATCTCGGCGTTATTGTGCGGGAAAAACCCGATACGATTATCTTCGCCGATACCGCCGACTTCGGCGGGGAACCCGGTGAGGTGATGTTTTTAAGTGCCGGCGATTTTTCCGATTCCTCTTTTTTCCTGACCCATAACACTTCGCTCAAAATGCTTTTTGAGTTTATCTCTATGGAAGGGATCAAAGCCGAAGTTTTCATACTGTGCCTACAGCCCGAAGCGATGGCGCTGGGTGAGGATTTGAGCGCCGGCGCGCGGCGCGAAATCCGGGAACTGTCCGGCTGGTTCATTGCTAATTTCCCCGGGCCGGCCCTCCGGCAGGGTGCCGGGCGCTGAATTCAACGGATACCGCAGCAAAACTCCTTCGCTGAGCTGCTCCGGGAAGGGCGGTTAAATTGGGCTCGTGACGTGTTCAGATTTCGTTTGATATGCGTGCTGTTCCGAACCTGATCGGGGCGGGGCACGCAACATGATAAAACAGGGATGTTCAGTTTTCTGAAAACTACAGAATAAAGAGGGGCGGATTCATGAACTGGGCGGCGCTTTTCGACTGGGACGGGGTGATCGTCGACTCTTCGCCCTATCACCGGGAGAGTTGGGAGCGGCTTGCAAAAGAGGAAGGTCGCGACCTGCCCCGGGGCTATTTCAAAAAAGGCTTCGGCATGAGGAACCACACCATTATTCCGGAAGTTCTCGGATGGACTTCGGATCCCTCCGAGATTGAACGCCTGCACAGACGCAAGGGCGGGATATACCGGGAGATCATCGACGAGAAGGGAGTGGAGCCACTTCCCGGCGTCGAATCTTTTCTGCTGGAATTGCATCGCCGGGGAGTTCCCTGTGCCGTGGCCTCGTCCACCGAACGCCTCAATATCGTCTTCGCACTCGAAAAGATGGGGATGCGCCAGGAGTTCAGAGCGATCGTGGCGTCGGAGGATGTCGAAAAGGGAAAGCCCGATCCGGAGGTGTTTCTGACGGCCGCCGGGATACTCGGGGCATCCCCCCGGCGATGCGTCGTATTCGAGGACGCACACGTGGGGATTCAGGCGGCCAGATCGGCGGGTATGGTGGTCATCGCTGTTGATACCACGCATCCCGCAGAAAGCCTCCGGGATGCCGACCGGGTGGTCGAGCGGCTGGATGTGCTGGATCCGGAACAGATCGAGCGCGATTTCAATTTTTGAGGGAACGGGCGATGACGGAAGGGGGACCGGTCTCAGGAAAAACATGCCTGCCGGCACTTTGCACCTTTTTAGCGGCCGTCGTTCTCCTCGCGCCAGGCTGCGGCACGCGCGGGATTGAAGGGGGCCCGGTGCGGGAGCGGCGTTTGGTTGACGGCACGTATCGCGGCCGTTCCCGCTATGGAATCGTCAGGGTCAAGGTTGAAGTGCGGATAAAGGACGGCGCCATTGAGGAGGTCAACCTTCTCAGGCATTTTCACGGCAGGGGAAGGGAGGCGGAAGGGCCGGTTATCGAGCAAATCATCGGCAAACAATCCACGAGCGTGGATGCGGTCACCGGTGCAACCGGCAGCAGCGTCGCCATTATGAACGCCGTTGAGGATGCTCTCGGTCAGGCGGGCGAATGACGAACGTGGTTCCGCGGGAACTCTGCTTTCATAATGCCAACGGTTAAGGAAAGTGCCGGCCCGCTTTAAGGCCGAAGGGACGCTGTTCCCGCTCTTTTCTTGACAAATCCGGAGAAATCGGTATAATAATTGCGGTATCGAAACCGTCCCGGACGCCATGACCCGGCGTTTCCCGGAATTTCCGACCCTCTACTTTACGAAATGAGTTTGCAATGGGCCAGAAACACACGAACGAAAACCCTTATCATATCGCGCAGAACCGCATAAAAACGGCCGTGGAAATGCTGGGCATGTCACCGGATGCTTACGAGCGGCTGAAATCTCCGGATCGCATTGTCGAAGCTTCGATATGCATCGAGATGGATTCGGGCCGGCTGAAACGTTTCACCGGCTACCGTTCCCAGCACAATAATGCGCTGGGGCCGTACAAGGGGGGCATACGTTTTTCCCCGGAGGTCAACGCCGATGAAGTCAAGGCGCTTTCCATGTGGATGACGCTCAAATGCGCCGTGGCGGGAATACCGCTTGGAGGAGGCAAAGGCGGGATAAGGTGTGATCCGAAAAAGATGAGCCGCCAGGAGCTTGAGCGTCTCAGCAGGGGGTACATACGCCAGGTGGGCTGCGTTCTCGGGGAGAAAATGGACGTCCCGGCTCCGGACGTCTATACCAACCCGCAAATTATGGCCTGGATGATGGACGAGTTCCAGATGCTGTACGGCGGGCGGTACGAACCGAGGGTTATCACGGGGAAGCCGCTTCAGCTGGGAGGCAGTCCCGGACGTCTCGACGCCACGGCCCGGGGTGGTTGTTATGCGGTCAGAGAGGCCGCCAAAACGATCGGCCTTGATACCGACGGAGCGTCCGTCGCCGTTCACGGCTTCGGCAACGCCGGTCGCTTCGCCGCCCTGCTGAGCGAAGAGTTGCTCGGTTGTAAAATCATCGCCGTCAGCGACAGCAGGGGAGGCATCCTCAATAACGAGGGAATGGATGTGCGGGCCCTGATCGAACATAAAGAGGCGACAGGAACGGTAACCGGCTTTGATAAGGCGGAACCCATCGCTGCACCGCAGCTGCTCAATCTGCCCGTCGACATTCTCTATCCATCGTCCATAGAAAACGTTATCAGCGAAAAAAATGCTCCACAAGTCAAGGCCAGAATCATATGCGAACTTGCCAACGGGCCCATCACCCCCGGGGCCGATGAGATATTGGAAAAAGAAGACATACTGGTCGTGCCCGACCTGCTGGCCAACAGCGGCGGGGTGATCGTGTCGTTTTTCGAATGGCAGCAGAACGCCTGGGACGTGGCGGAGACGTCAAGACAGCTGGATCTTAAAATCATCGACGCATTCCGGCATCTGCATACCTACCAGCTGGGTAAAAAAGGCGCGACAATGCGGGAGGCCGCCTATATGCTCGCCCTCGAACGCCTGGTGGAGACGATGAGGATACGTGGATGGGCCGATTTTGACTGAACCAGACGGGACGTTGCCCGAAAGAACGCTCGCCGGGGTTGGTGTGTTCCGAAAGAGGATGGTCTGCACGGGCAAGGGATAATACAACAAGTCGAAGGTCAGGGAGAAAAAAGCTTATGGATGTTTTTTCAGAGTCGGAAGTTTTAATCGGAAGTAAGGAACCGCTCACCAGATCCATGTTCCTCATGCACAGGGCCGGCGACAGGATGGGGCTGGAGAAGTCCATTATCAGTGATATCGTCGATCCGCAGCAACTTGTTGTGCTGCGCCTGCCGGTCAAGTTCTGGGGGAAGATTTTTGTGGTGTGGGGATGCATATCCCTGCACAACAATGCAAGGGGGCCTTACAAGGGAGGCATAAGGCTCTCTCCCGACGTGAGCCTGTGGGAGACGGTCGAACTGTCGAGGCTGATGACCCTGAAAACCGCGATTTCCGATATCGAATTCGGGGGCGGAAAGAGCGGGATACGCTTGAATATTGACGATGCTTACGGACTGCTCGGGAAAAAGGAAAGGGATACTGAATTTGAGAAAGCCCTGGGGATGGCGATATGCGAGGAATTTGCCGGCCAGGCCAGGAAATACCTTGACGACCTGATCTATGTCCCCGCTCCGGACATGGGTACCGGGCCCGATGAAATGGCCTGTATTTTCAATCAGACTCTGAATCCCGCTTCGGTGACCGGCAAGCCGGAAGGTATCCACGGCTGGCTGCCGGGGCGCAAAGAAAGCACCGGCTACGGGTGTTTCAGGTCAACTCTGCGCCTGATGCAGGACATCCTCAACATATCGCCTTCCGACAGCACGGTGGCTTTGCAGGGATTTGGAAACGTGGGCTCGCATGTGGCCTTATACCTTGCAGAAAAAGGGGCAAAAATTGTCGCAGTAACCGACTATTACGGAGGAGCCTATGATAAAAAAGGGCTCCATATTCACGGGCTTGACCGCTATGTTAAGGAAAACGGCACCGTGAAGGGATTCACCAGCGAGGAAATAACGCAGGAACAATTGCTCTCGCTCGACGTGGATGTCCTCATACCGGCCGCTGTCGAAAACGTCATCAGGAAGGATAACGCCCATACCGTGCGGGCCGCAGGGATCGTCGAAGCGGCAAATGCTCCCATCGCATACGATGCAATGGACATTCTGGAAGACAAAGGCACAAAAATCCTCCCGGATATCGTCGCAAACTCCGGCGGTGTAATCGCTTCCATGGAGGAGTACTCCCGCTCACTGAGCGCGATCAAAATTGAGAAAAAGGACGTTTTGAAGGTGATCGATGACAAAATCAACAACAGCCTCGATGCGGTATTTACCGAAAGCGAAAAAACCGGGAAAAGTTTTTCCGAAGTCGCCGTCCACTTCGCCCTCCGGCGGGTGTACGACGCCATGAAAAAACGATGGCATATCTGATCCGTGATGATGTGGTGAAGGTTCCCGTTTGCAGGTTGCAACCCCGGCGGAAGAGGGGTCGAATCCGCGTCGGATGAAATAGGCAGGGGATCCCGCGGAATGGATCATTCGTCATCGACCGGGTCGATGTGCCGTTCAATCACCTCGATCCGCTCCCGGAGTTCTCCGAGTTGCCTGCGCTGGGATGCGAACATCAATCCGACGAACAATGCGGCTGCCACGATGAGCATCCCCAGGACAAAAGGGGTCGAGATTTTATCGCCATCGATCAAACTTCCCATCGCCCCTCCCTTCCATGCGGACTCATCCCCATCCTCTTCTTCGGCAGGGGGGGGCGCGTGGGTCGCGAAGGGATGCTGCATGAGACCCGGCTGACGGTCGGTCTCAACCATGCGATGCGATGATTCGCCGCCGCCGTCCGGTTCGGCGCCCAAACTGCCGTTCTTTTCGTTCTCAACAGCGCCTTCCCTTTCCCCCTCGCCTGCGGGATTGCTGCCGGAGGGTATCTGTTCCTGCCTCGCGCCGGTTTCCCGGCTCTCTTTTTCATCGGTCATTTGTTTCTCCTTCCATAGGTAGAAAAAAACAGGCCTGTAACATACTGATGAAGCGGTTACTTCCAGCCGTCGATCAACTTTACTTTTTCGCCATGTGAACCAATGGAATCCAGGCATTATGATTCCCTATCCCGGATTCCCGCTTGCGCGGATTGGGCCATATGTGACGTGTTCTGCCAAAAGGGCTGATAGCCTATGTAAAAATGCCACAGCGTCCACAACTTTCACCGGGCCTGCGACAGCTCCGGCTCCTCCTCTTCCGCCGGCAACGGCGGCGTTGCCGATTCATGCGCGGGCGCTTCGAACTCCTCGGTCATCTCTATGACTTCCCGCGCCAGCGACCGGAAATCCTCCGTCCCGTAACAGGATTCATCGTAGCTGGTGATGGGAAGCCCGTAGCCCGGCGCCTCGGCCAGCCGGACATTGTTCCTCACGACGGTATCGAAGACAAGCGGGCCGAAATGCTCCTTGATCTCTTCAAGCACCTCGGTGGCGAGTGAAGTGCGCACATCGAACATTGAGGCGATGATGCCGGTCACTTCGAGATTCGGATTGAGGTTGTTGCCGACCAGCTCCGCGGTCCGGATCAGGCGGCCAAGCCCCTGGAGGGCAAAAAATTCGGTCTGGAGAGGGATGAAGATCTCTTTGACGGCGCACATCGCATTGATTGTCAGAAGTCCCAGCGACGGGGGACAATCGATGATCATGTAATCAAACTCTTCTTCCAGCCCGGACACCGCATTGGCGAGGCGCAGTTCCCGGCCCTGATCCTCCCGCGAGAGCTCCACTTCGATACCGGCCAGATCGATGTTGGATGCAACAACATGGAGACCGCTTATGGCCGTTTCCGCAATCACTTCTTCCATCCGGTCTTCTCCGCGCATCAGGGTGTAGATCGATGGTGCACCGCGCGCGGGCTCCACATCCAGATGAAGGGACATGTTGCCCTGGGGGTCCATATCCAGCAGCACGACCTTCCTGGCGTTTTCCGCCAGACAGGCCCCCAGATTGACCGTCGTGGTGGTCTTTCCCACACCGCCTTTCTGATTGGAGATTGCGATCGATCTCATCGGTTCTTTCCGTTGCGTTGCCGAAAACGCAGGCCTTTCTTTTTTCAGGCAAAGGCGACCCGCATGCCATCTGCCGGACAGGACGCGGGCACTTCCGCGCGGAAGGTGAAGCCGTCCGGACATCGACCGACCGTTCCCATCGTGCCGGCCGGAAACACAACTGACAACCACCTCCCATTCCCCCTTGCTCAGATGGCGTTCGCGCGTTCAAAGCCACGGAACGTTATATGTATATAAGACACCAAATGGGGCGTACATTTCAAGCGAATACGGATTGTAGCATTTTCCGCGATGGAGGGCAAGATCGTTGTATCCGTACATGCCTTTTCCACCACAGCATGTCTGACCAAACCGGGCTTTTGTAACTGCGCAGTCGGGGGAGAAGAGAGAGAATCCTTGAAATCAACCGCTCCTTTCGGTTAATCTGTTAGAGAGTCGTTGTTGTTTTGACCGGTTGATTGTGGCGATGGAGAAAAGGGAGACTGCGGAGAAAAAATGGCAAAAAAAGCATCCACCAAGACCCCCAAGCGGGCCAATGCACAGGAACTGGGCGCGCAGCAGCGCGAAATCAGCGTGAGCGAATTTTTCAGTAAAAATCGGCACCTGCTCGGCTTCGACAATCCCAAACGTGCATTGCTCACGACGGTCAAGGAGGCCGTGGACAATTCCCTGGACGCCTGCGAGGAGGCCGGAATTATGCCGGAGATCTCGGTTGAAATACAGCAGGTGAAGGGGCGTGAGGACCGTTTCGTGGTCAAAGTCGCGGACAACGGTCCCGGCATCGTCAAGGAACAGGTCGGGCGCATCTTCGGCAAGCTGCTTTATGGCAGCAAATTCCACCGGTTGAAGATGAACAGAGGACAGCAGGGTATCGGTATCAGCGCGGCCGGCATGTACGGCCAGCTGACGACGGGGAAACCGGTGGAGATTATCTCAAAAACCAGCGATGACGGCCCTGCGGAATACATGGAGGTGGTGCTGGATACCCGTTTGAACGAGCCGAAGATAACCAAAGAACGGCAGATAAGCTGGAACGGGCACGCCGGCACGGAAGTGCGTATCGAGCTGGAAGGTCATTATCAGAGGGGGAAATGGAGCCCGGACGAATACCTGCGTCAGACCGCGATGGCGAATCCCCACGTCAGTATCTATTACAGGGATCCGGACGGCAGGGAACTGCGGTGCGAGAGCGCAACCGGCATGCTCCCGGACGATCCGAAGGCGATCAAGCCCCACCCCCACGGCATCGAACTCGGCATACTCATCAACATGCTGCACCAGACCGGATCAAAAAAACTCAAATCCTTCTTGCAAAACGATTTCTGCAGGGTCAGTGAAAGGGTGGCGCTGCAGATATGCGAGCGGGCCGGGATCTACGAAAATGCACGCCCCAAGCGAATAGCCCGCCAGGAGGCGGAGAGTTTGCTGGATGCGATCAAGGATACCAAGCTGATGAACCCGCCCCTTGATTGCATTGCGCCGATCGGAGAGGAGCAGATACTGGCGGGGCTCCGTAGTAACGTCGAAGCCGAATTCTGTTTTGCTGTCACACGAAAACCCTCCGTTTACCGTGGCAACCCCTTTCTAATCGAAGCCGGCGTGGCATACGGCGGGAAAATCCCCCCCGACCGCAGCGCCAAACTCATGCGTTTCGCAAACAGGGTTCCGTTGCTTTATCAAAGCGGCGCCTGCGTAATGACCCGGAGCGTGCAGCAGATGAACTGGAAACTCTATAAAATCGACCAGCCGCAGGGGGCGATGCCCGTTGCCCCGATGCTCATACTTCTGCACGTCGCAAGCCCATGGGTGCCGTTCACCAGCGAAAGCAAAGAGGCCGTTGCAAGCTACCCCGAGGTTGAGAAGGAAATAACACTCGCTCTGCAGGAGATCGGACGCAAGCTGCGCATTTTCCGCAACAAACAACAACGGTCGAAGGAGGAGAGCCGGAAAAGAAAATATATCGAAAGATATATTCCCCATATCGGCCAGGCGTTGCAGAATATACTCGAATTCCCCGACGCCGAACGCGAGCGACTGACCGAACAACTGACCAGGACCCTCGAGAAAACCCGCACCGGGTAAGCAGAATGGGTGGAGCCCCACGGTTTTGTTTTTATGCCATGCCGGACGGCGCAATTTTGGTTGCCGATAGAAATAGAAAGAGACAGAAGGCGGAGAATGAACCGACGAAACGGAAATCCTTACAGGACGGCGAGGGACAGAAAGCTTGCGGATTTGAAAAAGAATCCCGATCCCGCACGGTTCCGGGCCCTCGGGGCCGAGGTGCGTGACACCAACCTGCTTATTTTGCCTCTTTTGCGCTGGCGGTGCCGGCTGGCGATCGAGCCTTTCAGCCTCTGTCTTCTACCGGAGGGGCGGGAGATGGAGATGACCGATCAGGTGCTTGTCCTTGATTATCTTACGGCCGCTAATCCCACCCCTCCTCACCGGATGATCTCGTTCGCCGACTTCCCCGAAGCAAGGGGCTACCTCGATCCGTACCGGGGCCGCGTTCTGCAACGGCTCACACATACCGCCGGGGTCTCGGAAGAGAGTTTCACAGCGGCGGCGCTGAGGGCGGGCGGGCAGAGCGCCGGCAGCAGGCCCGCAAGGTTTATGTTCAGATTCTTTCCGCTTTTTGAACTGCAAGTGGCACGATACGAAGCCGATGAAGATTTCCCGCACTCATGCAATATGCTGTTCTCCGACAACGCTCTGAGCGTGTTGAGCGTGGAAAGCGTGATCGTATGCGCGGAACGGTTGGTTTCGGTCATGCAGGGGAACATGCCATGAAAAAGATTTACATCGCTGCAACGCAGCAGCATGACGGTAAAACCTCATTATCGGTCGGGCTTTTTTTGGCGGCACAGAAACGGGGTCTGAAAGCCTGCTTTATGAAACCCGTCGGACAACGTTATTTGCTGGAAGATGGGGCCAAAGTGGACGAGGATGCCGTTCTGTTCAAAAAAGCTCTCTCCGCCCAGGGCAATCTTTCCCGCCTCAGCCCGGTGACGATCCCGCGCGGATTTACGGAAGAGTATATCTTCAACCGCCATCCCGAGAGTATTATGGGGCCTATCAAAGATGCTTTCGAAGAAATCTCCGCAGGTATGGATATCGCGATTATCGAAGGCACCGGACACGCCGGGGTGGGGTCGGTGCTGGATGCTTCCAACGCCGCTGTGGCGCGTCTGCTGGGCGCCGATTGCATCATCGCGGCCAGAGGCGGCATCGGGCGCTGTATCGACGAGGTTGCCCTGAATACGGCACTTTTCCGGCAAGAGGGCGTGGAATGTCTCGGAGTGGTGATCAACAAAGTTTATGAAGAAAAATACGAGAGACTCCAGCGTATCCTCGCACAGGGGCTGGGCAATATAGGAACCAGATGCCTTGGAATAATACCTTTCAGGGCCGAACTGACCTACCCAACGGTCGAATTGGTGAGGAAGGAATTGGGATTCGAGGTGCTCAGCGGCGAGGATTATATGGACAAAAGAGTCAAGAACACCATTGTGGGCGCCATGGAACCACAAAACATGGTGGGGTATCTCAAAAACGGAAGCCTTGTGGTCGTGCCCGGCGACAGGGTCGATAATATCGTAACTTCGATCAACGCACACCTGATGCATAAAGAAGCATCCACACCGCAAATAGCAGGGCTGCTTCTGACCGGTGGGCTGGTGCCTCACCTGAGCATCGTCAATCTGCTGTGCCGGGTGGATGTGCCGGTCCTGCTTTCGAAAGACGATACGGCGACATCGGCCTATAAAGTCAAAGAACTGGTGGCAAAAATCGGACCGGACGATCACGAAAAACTGGAAACAACGCGGCAACTGGTGGAGCAGTACGTGGATATCCAACAGATCCTGCAAACGTAAGTGCGCGCTCGGAAGTATTCCCACAGGCACAAAATTTCCGATTTCTGTTGCGAAAATATTTGTAAAACATTTTCAGTAAAAGGACTAACAAAGTTCGACGCGCCAGGGGCTTTTCCCGTCATTTGACAAAAATCCTTTTTTTGGTAAAATTACTGTTTGTTGTTCGTTGGGCATTGAAGCCGGGCGAGCGAGGTTTTGTCCTAGTTTTATCTGCGATTGGTTTTTTGCAATGCAAGACAGGATACGTATAAGGATGGAGGCTTATGATCACCGCGTGCTTGACCGGTCGGTGCGGGGCATAATCGACGCCGCCACCCGGACCGGGGCGCAGGTGAGCGGTCCGGTGCCGCTGCCCACGTGCATTGAACGCTATACCGTATTGCGTTCCCCGCATGTGAATAAAAGGTCGCGGGAGCAGTTTGAGATCAGGACGCATAAACGTTTAATCGACATACTTGACCCGACGGTTCCGACGATCGATGCGCTGAACAGTCTGAAGATACCGGCGGGTGTGGAGATCAAGATCAAGGTGTGAGTCGTGGTGCGGAGCTGCCGGGCGCATGTTCGGGCCGGCCTGCCGCCGCACCGTCAGCAGTATTCGGTGAGCCCGTTTGAAAACCAGAGCGACGTTGCGCATGGCCTATTGCCTGTGCGGCAGAAGGAATCATGTCCTTCGACGGGGTGGTGGTTCACTGAAGCTTGCGCTGCATCTTCAGGATGTTGGGAAGATGGGCTGGAGTCGGACGTTTCCTGTCCTGGAATCTGAACCGGAGATGTCATCGTTCGGTTGTGCAGACCGGCAGCCTCCTTATAACAGTTTCCGAGGCACATGTTCAAATGTGCCTGTCC
>PUMZ01000384.1 GCA_003551565.1 Candidatus Brocadiaceae bacterium
GCGAACCGCCTGACGAACGACGCGCTGGATGAGCTTGCCAAAATCCCCGAATACAAGGTCTGCGCCGTGCGCATCGAGGCGATCTGAGAGTACGATGTTTCATTTGAGCGTTTTTTGACGGCAAGCTAAAGCGAACAGCCAGGCTTACTCCTGCCGGAGAAAGACTTGTTCAGCATGAAAATATAGCCGGGAGTGCGCGAAAGTGCTTCCTGAATCAGCTTGCAGACCTTTTTTCCTGAGGAAAAGATGCCTTCTGATTCACAAAAAGATGAAGCACCCTATTGGTTTGGCTGGATTCCGATCCTTACCACGGAACTCTTCAAGCAGGACGCTATAGAAGAGCTTATTGGTAGATGTGAAATAACTGAAGAGGGAATTTACCTTCCCACCGAAGAAGAGGTGAGCAGATATGTTGAAGGGTTAGACAGCCTTTACGCTTCAGAAATCCCGCGAATGAAAGCTTCCCCGGCTTTTTCGACCTCTCTGAGGACATCGTCCCTCTGCGACATCCCTGGGCGCCTTTGCACGTCGCGACGACAAACATTTGCGCTGAATCGGATACTCGCGCTACAGTTTTGTCCACCATGTCATCTCCCGCCCGGCAAAAAGCCTGAAAACGATCTGATCACTGGCTTCCACGAGCTTGTTCTTGTTGTTCTCGTTCACGGGCAAGGGCAAGGCCGGCATCTGTTTTGAAGAGTTTTTCCAGTATCTGCGCCCTATCCTTTCCTTCGACCCGGGGAAATTCGTCGGGGAGGTTGACCAGCCAGTCCGCATCCCATATCACCCGGAATTCCGGTGTTTCCTCTTCCATCCCACTATGATGGTGAGCCACTATATTGCAGATATGCTCTATGTCGGCCTCACTGAAATTCAACTCTTCCAAAATTCTTCGTGCGACGGGCGGGCCTTCCCGCTCCTGGCAGGCGGGAGCGGACGAGTTGTGTTTTTTCTCCGCCGCCTTGACCCCGATATCATGGAGAAGCGCAGCGGCAAGTGTTACCCGGGGCGAGGCATTTTCTTGGCACAGGATTTTCTCGGCGTTTTCCAGCACCTGGATAGCATGCGAAATACGCTTGCGGTCGCCTTCAAACTCTTTTTTCACCGCAGCGATTATTTTTGCTGTGACCGCCTCCTCTATATTTAATTCCGCCCGTTCCTTCACGGTCTTCGGATCGAAACCGAGACACTCTCTAGCATACTCGCACCACTGAGCACATCCCATGCTCACGGCGGGGTTGATGACCCGCTCGCCGCAGTTCGGGCATCGCCGGACGCCGTCGGTCTTAAAGAACTCGACGGTGCGACCGCACCCTCCGCATTCAACTTCCGTTACATCCTCCGGCGTCCAGTAACGCGTATCCTGTCCGGGGCATTTTTGCATTGTATCGCTCCTTATTTATCGGTATCCACCTGTTCACCGGCACCCGGCTTCTCTCCGCTCATAAGCTTTCGTTCCTGTGCCGAGCGCGAAATAGGTGAAGTATTCGACCTTGAACATCCTCATCTTCTGCACATGCGTCAACGGTCCTGTCATAAGCCTGATACCCGTAAATATTCAGTGAATCCCGTTGTCTCTTCACCACCGGCACAGGGCACGGTGGTGATCTTACGTGGTTCACTGATGACTTACGATACCACACCACGTTGGTGCCGACGGGGTGTCCTACCTCTCAGCCCCCTATTATTCTAACCCGCTGTCCGTATCAGATGTCACGCTTCTGACATGCTCAATGATTGGTCTGAGCGTTCTCCTGACAATTGCACGTGCCGTGTCGCTTCGGCTTATCAAACCGGCCACGGGCGGGCTGAAGCGGTAGTAGGTCTCTACGACCTTTTCTCCATATAGCGAATTCAACAGTATCTGATCACGAAAAGCATGCAGGGCCTCTATTTCAGCGGCCAGAGGCGTTTCGTAGGCCGCCGTGGCAATGAAACAATGTCGCGAATGAAGATCATACCATTCATAATCACCCGTTTTTCTTCCCCTTCTCTCCTCCTCGGGGATGTCCGCTTCGATACTGAAAACGATGCCGCTGAAATCGCTCAGGTCCGGACTCGTTGTGTTGTCCCCGCGGATGGTCACCAGAGCGTATCCATCATAACCTTCGTCCTGATACAGTTTGCGCACATCCTCATCCGGGTTCCATTGGACGGGTTCGCATACTTCCCATTCCCCGTCGTCTCTGAGCCAGTAAACATTGAGGTCTTCGGGCTCATAGGAGGCCATCTCGAAAGTAATTTCTTCTATGCCGGTCCCCTCGATTATGCGCAGCTCGGTATAAATGGCCTCGGCGGTGCGTTCGGGCACCTCACCGCGTGCGCGAGCGGTGGCGAATACGAGCCCGCCGCCGCCCGGTCGCACCGCGACTCCGTCGCGCGCATCTCTTACCTCATCGATAGAGTCCGCATCACCGGCCAGCGAGCCGATCCCGCGTCCTACGCTTTCCGAGTCGAGCCAGGCGTCATCCTCAGCGCCGAAGTGAACCTCACCGTGAACACTGTCGCCTCCACCGGGGCCGTCTCCGGATGGACCGGATGCACTGCCCCACCAGTTGTAACGGGCCATCAGCCACAGCGCATCCTCCAGCGGGGCAACGGCATTCCAATCGATTCCGGTCTCGTTATCTGAAATGTTGCTATTGACGACCCGCACGTCCGTCGGCGAATCTTGCGCATCATGCTCGTTGGCAACCGCGACGTCGTTACGCGCGAACGAAGTATTGGAAATAAGCGTATGCTGCGCCGCGCCGGCGATCAGTATACCGGTCTCACAGTCCTTGATGCTGTTCGCCCCCAGCAATGCATCAGAAGCGGCGTTGACCAGGATGCCCGTGTTGTCCGGTTCGTTCAGGTCGTCCGCCGCACCGTCGAAAGTATTCCCGACTACGCGTACGCCCTTTCCTCTGATCTCGATGCCGCGGCCGGTGAAGTTCTGCACCGTGAACCCGTCCAGGGTCACGCCGTGGCCCTCGATAACAAGTGCAATTTCGCCCCCTTCGGTGTCTATTACGGTCGCGTAAGGCCCGTCGGCGGCGTGCAGCGTGAGGTTATCCACATCGATGACGATGGTTTCGGCGGCCGTATAGTAGCCGGGTTCTATTTCAATGACATCGCCCTCATCGGCGCGGTTGACAAGGTACTGCAGCTCGGGCACGAACACCGGTTTCAGCGTGCGGGTCGCTCCCCCTTCGGCCGCCGGTACTGTTATATCGGTCTCATCGCCGGCATGCGCACCGTCGAGTATCCAGCGGTCGAGCATCCAGCCCATATCGGCGGGTTCGCCGTCCGGCAGCGCGGTGACTTCCGCATCC
>PUMZ01000293.1 GCA_003551565.1 Candidatus Brocadiaceae bacterium
CCATCCTCCCCTTCCAACGCGCCGAGGCGCACTTCGACATCCCGTCCCCTCATGCGGCGGGTATTGATACGGACATCGAACACGGCGGTATCGCCAGGATAGGCTGTCCCTGCACCGATCGCCCCGTCAGTGTCCCTTATCACGTACAACGCCTCGCCGCGGGCGACCGAAAACGTCATGCTCCGCCGAATGCTCCGGCTCCGCCCGTCCACTTCACCACGCATTGTCACGTTCAGGTCATACTCACCGGGCATATCGGGCGTGAAACGGGCATGAGCCGTTCCAAGGCCAGAGGACAGGCCATCACCTGCAAACTCGAGGGGGATAATATCGATCTGCGGCGAAATCAACGTGGCCTCGACCTCCAGACCGTCGATATCTTCGGCGGAAATCTGCAAAGTCAACTGCATCCCGGCACCCACAACCGCACCGGACGGCGTTGATTCGAGCTGCAACGCCCCCGTCCCGGATCCACCGGCCGGCGCGATTGCCGCACGGAGCAGCACGACGGCAACGGCAACCATCATGGTGGAAAGGCTGAAAAACCGGCCAGACCTCCGGTCGCCACAACGCATCCCGCCATCCTCCTGTATCTTTCCTGATAAAGGGATTACAAGTTACTGTTCGGTTTCGGTATCGAAAACTGCTATCGACATGCGATCCTTCAGGCCCGCCCGGATCGCGGCATTCACAACACGGACGATATCGTTGTGGAATGCGCGGCGGTCGCCGCGAATAACCAGTCCGGCATCGGGATTGGCCTCGAACTGGCGCGCCAGCGTCTGTTTGAGATCCTGCCTGCCGGTTATGATGCGCCCGTCGATGACGATAACGCCGCCTTCCCTGACGTGGACGGCGACGATCTGCCTGTCGCGGGGCGTTTGCTGTGCCTGGTCGGCCGACGGAAGGTCGATGTCGATGGATTGCTCGGGCTTTACGAACGAAGTGCTGACCAGAAAGAACACCAGCAACAGAAACATCACGTCCAGCAGCGGGGTCAGCGTCATGGTGAATTCGTCCTCTTGCTCATTGAGCGCTTTCATAGGCCTTACCTTTTCTTCTCTTATAACCAATCATGCTCTGTTTCGATCCGTTTCTGCTCCTGCCGGCGCCGGTTCCGCAGGTCCGGAGCGGTGATGCAGTATTGCAGAGATAACAACCAGGGATTTTTCTTCGATTTCCTTGATCGCTGCTTCGGCTCTGCCGCGGAAATAATGGTACAGGAGGTACGACGGGATGGCCACCGACAGCCCCGCTGCAGTCGTGATCAGGGCCTCGTAGATACCCGTTGCCAGAATCTGCGGATTACCGATCGCTTCGGCCTGGGTTGCCACGTCGCTGAATGCCCGGATAATACCTATCACGGTACCCAGCAGGCCCAGCAGCGGCGCGACATTCGAGACGATACCCAGCGGCCTGGCGTTGCGCTGCAATTCCCACAACTCGCGCCCGCCGGCGTCCTCGACCAATGTCTCCATCTCCGCCCGCGAACTGTCGGCGCTGATCAGGACGCTGGACAAGACGCGGCCCATCGGCGTGGAACTGCTCCGGGCGATCTCGATCGCTCTCGGATGCTCGCCGGATCCCGCAGCCGCCTCAATCTGCGCAAAAGCCGCATCGTCAATAAGCTTCCCCCGCCGGACCCCAAACGCGCGTTCAAGCGTAAAGGCAACGACAACAACGGAGCACAGCAGTATGGCCCACATGAGCTTTCCACCGGCCAGAAAATAATCCATGCCGGTCTGCGGCCCCTCTGCACCTTCGGCCGCGCAGGCGGCTGAACCGAAAAACAAGGCGGTAAAGGCAACGCACAACAGTATCTTTCGGAAGCGGCTCGCGGCAACCGCCCGGGTACAACCTGCGCTATGCGGGACTGTCAATTGTTCTGCTGTATGCATGATGAACCGATCCTGTCTTCTTTTCCAAAAAGAGTTTCAATACTGACTGTTCGTAACTATTCAGTGATCCCCGTTCGTTTCCACCGGGCCGGTTACGGTGGAAGGACAATCCACAGTTAAGAAACCCATTGCCCCATGAGAAGTCCTTCCTCCCCCGCCCTCACGCCGGGATTTGTCCTCTACCCAGCCGACGGCGCCTCCCCCGCGCAAGGGCGGCGGGGCAAGGACGGGTTCTCAGTCGTTACCTGGCTGATAGTTGTTTCCCCACCGGAACAGGACAGGTGGAAGAATCTCCAGAGATAATGTGGCTCGCCGAGGACTTACGGCTGTTCTTCCCTTCTCTATCATTCTTCTACCATCCTTTCCCGTTCGGTCGTTTCCGCCTCTCCGCTATCGGGGTATAGCTCCACGAGCTGTTGAAAATAGCGCTGTGCGCGGTCTTCATCGCCCCCGGCCCGAAACGACTGCGCAGCCCTCAGCAGTCCGCGGGCTTTCCATTGCGGATAACCATACAGTATGTAGGTTTTCAAAAACTCCCTCCCCGCCCGGCTGTAATTGCCGGCGCGGTACTCCACTTCGCCCAGCCCCATCTGCGCCATCGCCGCCGTTGGCGTCTCCGTCCGGTTGATGACGGTGGTGAAAGCATCCCGGGCGTCCTCGCCGGCGCCCAGTTCGAGGGCGCAGACGCCTTTGCCGTAATATGCCTGATAAACCGGTTCGAATCCGGAATCCTCACCGGCAAGCTGCCGGTAGATATCGAGGGCCTCCTGCCACTCCCGGTCGGCGCGCAACAGTTCCGCCAGTTCATACCGCGCCCGTGCAGAATCTTCAGGGGCGGCATCCGGATTCTGCGCCACCGCACGGAAAATTTCGGCGGCCTCATCCTCCTCCCCCAGCCGCACCATCATCAGCCCCCCACGCAGTCCGGCCCCGGCGGCAAGCTCCCCATCCTCCGCCTCATCCCGGCAAGCGAGGAACGCCCGGCAGGCATCCCGGTACCGGCCCAGGTGCTGCAAGCTCCAGCCGAGCTTGTAATAAACGCTATCGAGAAAATCCAGCCCCTTCATGGCGCTTATTTGCGCATACAATGCCGCGGCCTGCTCATAGTTTTCGGACTCATAATGGAACTCCGCGAGCCGGAACATCGCGTCCGCGCGGACATGCGGCTCGGGCGATTCCTCAGCCACGCGGTCGAAGGCTTCCCCGGCACGCTCCACCTCCCCCATTTCGCGGTAAGCCCACGCCACGTCATAGAGGGCGGCGAAGCGCAAATCGGAATCGGGAAATCCCGCCAGAAACGCATCCGCCGCCTGCGCCGCCGCCTCGAACTCCCCCGCCTGCAGCAGGCAATGGGCGCGGTAATAAGCGATCCGATCGTTCAGGTCCTCCGCAACCGCCGCACCGGCGGCGGC
>PUMZ01000369.1 GCA_003551565.1 Candidatus Brocadiaceae bacterium
GGGGCGGAACAATCCGGGCAGTTCAACGCTTTGTTTCGCCCCTGTCAGGGCTGAGTTATGGTTATCGTCCCGTATCCCCGGGCTCCGGCGTGCAAAAGACGGCACGCCTCCACCCGGGGCTACTGTTGTGGCCGGCCCTCCGGGCGCGGAGCTGAGTGTCGATGAAGTGATTGAAAGAATGAAAACAGAACAAAAACAAAAAGAGGTAATGATGAGTATGCAAGTGGAAGAACGGAATGAAGAGAGCGTGGTGGAGTTCGATATTGACGGTATGCAAAAGCAGAAACCCATACGTGTCCATGGGAGCATACGGAGTCAGTTTGCGGTGGACGGAACCTGGCTGCGCGCCAATTTTCACTGCCACCTGGCCCGTGTGAAAGAGGATCCAGAGTGGCCGGTTAACGCGCTGAAGCATTACAGAGCGCTCGGTTACGATGTCGTCGGCGGTATGTGCCATGACAGGATCATCCGGCCTGAGCCGGTGGACGGGGTTATCGTAATACCTGGCGCGGAGGTGTCCTGCGGCGGTCATCTTCTGGGTATAGGCATCGAATCGATACCGGATGGAGCCGGAGCGGGTGAGCGGATAGAAACTATATCGGAGATGATCCGCAGGATCAGGGATTGCGGAGGCATAAGCGTTCTGGCGCACCCTTTTAAATCGGCTTACACCTGGGAGGAACTGCGCGCCTTCTGCGATGCGGGGCTTGACGGCATTGAAGTTGTGAATTCGAATGTGCGCGGCAAAGGCGCCGACTCCGGCAGGGCGGATCAGCTCTGGCATAACCTCCTGCGTGAGGGGCGGATGCTGATAGCCGTCGGCAATGATGATGCACACGGTCCGCACGAAAATATTGAACGGAGCGGATGGGGGGGGATACCCCACATAGGTTTCACCGGCATTCTGGTGAAAGACCTCTCCCGGGAAGGGGTTGTGGATGCGTTGAGTGCGGGCCGCACTTATGCATCCGAAGGCCCCGAGCTGCGTTCAGTCAACGTCGACGGCGAGGGCCGGATGACGGTGAAATCTTCGCCCTGCGTTGCCTGCCACTTCCGTTCGGTCGGGGGGAGTTGGGGCGGCGCCAGCAGTTTTCCGGACGACGGCTGTCCGGATGCCGGCGAGTTTGTCTTTGATTTCGCGAAACAAGGCTACAGGGTCAGCGATTATATGACGGTGGTTTTGCAGGACGTGCATGGTCGACGGGCATGGACCAGTCCTATTAAAACGGTGGTTGATGTTGAAGAGGGGAACAACAATATTTAGGGGAAAAAGGTAAAATCATGTCAGAAAAAAAGCGCTGTTTACTTATCGACAATCATCATATTGAAAGAACTCAGGGTCTGCGCCGGCGAATGCATCAGCCGAAGAAGCACGAAACACCGGTGCTGATACCGGAAAAACCATGGGAAACGTGTAATGACGGCGCCGGTTTCGGCATCGGCGCCTGGTGCGCGCCGGTCCGTGATCCGAAGTCGGGCCAGTGGAAAATGTGGTACTGGGGGAATGCGGCCGGGGCGGAGGCGAAAAAACGTATCGAACCGATGTACGCCGGGTCCGACGACGGCATCAACTGGCGCCGTCCGAATCTCGGGCAGGTGGAGTTCGACGGGGATTGCCGGAACAATATGCTGTTCACTCACGGCAGCGCCGGAGAAAATATCCTCGAGGCGATCGCCGATCCGAACGACGCCGACTATCCCTGCAAGGCGGTGACCCGCAGGCGCACTCTGCTGCGTTCGCGGGACGGGATCACCTGGGAGTTGCTCGACGCGCAGGGGCCGCCGTCCGATGATACCTACCGGCTTACCTTTGATCACCTGCAAAACCGCTACATAATGACGGTGAAACACACCCAGAACCGACCCGACACCGGGAAATACGTGCGAGGCCGCTATCCGGTGCCGGAATACGGCCGCAGCGCCGCCGTTTCAGTCAGCGAAGACTTTCAAAAATGGACGGAGCCGGAACTGGTCTTCGCCGCCGACGAGACGGACTGGCAACAGGGAGCCGATCGCATCGCCGGTATCGTCGCCGCCCAGGGAAATCTTATGCAAGGGCCGATCTACACGAACGACCCGGCCGAATACCGCACGGAAATCTACAGCCTGCCGGTGTTCCCGTACGAGGACATGTACCTGGCGCTGCCGGAAATATTCAACGTCTCCGGAGTCCAGCCTCACCCGGAAAAGAACAACGCGCTGAAGCAGAACGGGGTGCTCTATGGCGAGTTGGCGGCCAGTCGCGATCTGCGCAACTGGACCCGGCTCGGTGACCGCGCACCGTTCATCCCCCTGTCGCCGGTGGGCGGGGGAATGTTTGACCAGGGACTGATTGTTCCGGCCGGACCACCGGTTCTGAATAATGATGAATTGTGGTTTTATTATACCGGCACCCGCTTTGGCCACGCCTCCGCCCTGGCGCGCTGCGCGCGGGAACAGCAGGCCGGGGTGAAGGAAGCCGAACCGTCGTCGGGAATCTTTCTCGCCCGCCTCAGGCGGGACGGCTTCATCTCGATGCGGGCGGATGACGAACCGGGTGTGCTGCTGACCAGGGTGGTCGAGGTCACGGGCTCGCGGCTGCATGTCAACGTGGACGCCGAAGACGGCGAACTGCGCGCCGAAATCCGCGATGCGCGCACGGGCCGGGCGATCCCGGGCTATTCCCTCGGCAACCGTTATCCGCATCGATTCAACGCGACCGAACGTCAGACCTGCGGCGCTGAAATCGACGCGGCTCCGGACACCAGTATGCCCCTGACCGAGGATATACTGGACGGCGCCGTCCACTGGCAGGCCGGCGATGACCTTTCCGGGTTGCGGGGAAAACTTGTACGGATTCAGTTTTACCTGCGCCGGGCGGACCTGTTTTCGTTCTGGTTCGGAGATTGAAAGAAACACATATCATTAAGAGGTAATACATGAAAAATAAAACCCATTGGAAAGTGATCTACGGCACCGATGTCTATCCGATCGTCAAGTGCATTTCCCCTTACCGTCAGGCGGGGGAGCATTTCCGTCCGGAAATGCTGGAAGCGGCGGTTGATGAATCCGCCGGCATTGGGGCCGACGCCCATAAAATGGTGCCCGGCTACGGCTGGGTGCCGCGCTGGAAAAGCAAGGCGTACCCGTTTCAGGAACACTACGAATGGTATGTCCGTACGTTCGGCGAACCGGACTGGGACCGTTACGCGGAGCAACGCGGCTACGTTGAATTCATGCTCGACGGCGGCGATTATGTCCAGGTCTTCATCGACCGCTGCCGCCGCCACCACCTGTCGCCGCTGCTGAGCGTTCGCACCGATTACC
>PUMZ01000219.1 GCA_003551565.1 Candidatus Brocadiaceae bacterium
GCACGGTCACCTCGATGGCCACCTGACGCTTTTCCAGCCCCGCAGGCGGTACGGCGATCAAGGGTTCCTGTTGCAGTTCTCCATCCACCATCAGGCTGTATTGTTTGCCGTGCCGGACCGTGATGTGGAAGTCCGTCCCGCGGAATGGGCGTACGAACTCCACATTGTCCCAGGCCGACGGTATCAGCGGCTTCAACGCAAATCCTTCGATGGTCCGGCGGAAACCCAGGAGACGATCCACCACGTTCAGCATGTCCCAGGCCACCGTTCCGGTACGCCAGGGGTCTTCCGAAACGTGGTGCTCCATGCGCAGGGCGCTGGGACCAACGTAGCCGTTCACCTGGGCGTAAGGCTCCGATTTTTCCTCACCGGGCAGTATCCTCATCAGCGTATCGAAGGCTTTCTCCGTGCGGCCGGCGTCGAAATCGGCGGCCACCTTGAACCCGGCCGCATGGCAGTACACGTTGCCGTTGGTGAAAAAACCGGGAGGGGTGCCGGTGAGTTGCCCGATGCCGGGGTGATACTTGGTGAAAGGGGGCCAGTTATGGACCGGCCCGACCGGCGTGTCCACGATCGGTTCGATCTTGCTTGCTATTGTGTCGTAGGCGGCGGCGTCGATCACGCCGGAAAGCAGCGCCCAGGATTGCGGGTTGATGAACACTTTGCCTTCCTCGGCCTCGCTGGTGCCGATGCGCATTCCCTCGTCGTTGATCGAGTAGATGAAGTACTCGCCGTCCCAGCCGTGTTCGAGTATGTTTTTTTTCAGAATCCCGTAACGCTCCTCGCACAGGGCGGATGTTTCCTCCTCACCTTTCCATCGCGCGATCTTTCCGACCAGCTTCAGCACGCGTGCCAGAGCAAAGCTCATCCATACCCCTTCCCCTTTGCCTTCAACGCCGACTTTGTCCATCAGATCGTTCCAGTCCCCGCAATGAACCAGGCTCAGCCCGTGTTCACCGCGATCGTTCCAGAGGAACTCCATTGCGGCGAGGTTATGTTCCCACACGGTCGCCTCTCCGCTGTCGGAATACGGGACGACGTCATCGAGCAGGGACAGATCGCCGGTTTCCGAGAGTATGGCCTCCGTGGCATGGCTGATCCATGAGGGGGAATCGGCGTAATGCTTGTCGGCGGCTGCAATATCCATGCTGGCCACCCGGAAGGCGCGCGGGCAGAAACCGTCGCTGCGCTGGTTGCGCAGGGCCTTTTTCAACATTTCAATCGCCCGGGGGGCGTTGATGACGCTCATGCCGGCGGAATCCTGACAGGTATCCCGGTAGCCCTTGAAATAAAATCGCGCCCAATCGGACATCAGGTAGAGCTGGTGTTTGAGCCATACACTGAAGAGCCGATTGAAATCATCGTCGGGCGTCTTCAACTGCAGTCCGCCGAGGCGCTCGATATTTTCGCTCCGCATGGCTTCAAACTCTTCCTCAATTTTCTCACCATCGGCAAAAGCATCGCGCATCTCACGGGCCTCATCGAGGTCGATGACCACGCCGATAACCATGTTATATGTCGAGGACTCCCCCCCACCCAATGTCATGTCATGCTGGAGAGCGCCCACCAGGTATTCGGCGCTGGCAACGCTGTCGCCCAGCCGGCCCTCTTCAATGCGCTCCGGACGCTGGTACGTGCGGTATTTGCCGAGAAAATGATTTTTGCTGACATCCCAGTGATCCGGCTTGAGGTCGGCGTAAACGAAAGCGCGGTATTTCTCGTCAACCACCGTATGCGTCATGTTGCGGAAGAAAAGGAACCCGTCTTCGGGCAGATATTCGGCGCTGAGGCCTCCGACGTAGCCATAGGGCATGTTGACGCCGTCGAGCATGATATTGGACACCGTAAAGACCGACAGCTCGCGTTCCTTCCCGCCGAGATTCTTGACCTCAATGGTCCACAGCTCACCGCTGTGATGGCGGGGAACAAAGACGCGGAACTGGACCTGGATATCGTGGCTGACCGTGCGCAGGACGGTATAGCCAAGGCCGTGACGGCACTCGAACTCCTCGAACTCCGTCAGGCAGGGGAGGAAACCGGCGCTCCAGAACTCGCCGGTTTGGTTGTCGCGGATGTAGATCCAGCGCGGATCCTCACGCATATCCTGCTTGCCGAAAAGGTTTGTTACGACCCCCTCCTCGTTCTGGTAGAGCGAGTTGCCGTTCATGTTCTGAGCGGCACAGGCCAGATACGTTTCGTTCCAGAAATAATTGAACCAGTCGCGCGGCGGATGCGGCGTGGTAACGACATATTCCAACCCGTCCCTGCTAAAATCTCCGTACCGTCCCATGGTCGAATCCTTCCTGTCAAGAAATGTTAAAAAATCCCTCGGTGAATCAGTGGCGCTTTCAACGACGACCCGGTCAACACCATCGCGGCAAAGGGCGCCGTTTCTCCCTCCCACCTCGCACGGCCGTCAAGACGCCAGAACCATCATAACAGCTTTATCCCGGCGGGACAAAAGAATGCGCCGAACCGGCACTTTAGCCCCCAACCGGGTCCGGCCCTCTCCTGCGGCACAAAATCTTTCGGAAAAACATCTTGTTCTGGATTCTTCCCGTTCCGCCTTCTCCGGATCTTGACGTCCGGCTCAGTTGCGAACCCGGCCGACGGCTCAATTATCAACAGAACGTTCCGCATTGTCAAACGAAAAGCGGGCAACAAATATGGATGGAAAATTTTGACAATCCTCCTCCTCCGGTTATATAATGGATAGGTGGAGGTTGGGCACGCCCATAGCCCGCTTCTTTCACGCGTTCTCCGTGGTGCAGATGTGGCAGAAAGCAAACGCCGCCTGCCTGGGCGTACGCACCTGTCTGCGTCGCGGAAGCGACAGGCAGGCGCAGACAGGCAGTCTTTGTATACGCAAAGTGAAGACGCTTTTTTAGGAAAAAAACCTTAAGAAAGCTACTTATCATACTGTTGTTACATCCTTTATGTTAACCATTGTCTTTGTTTATGAAATATGCGGGATAGGGTCACGTCCCATAGATTGCAGCTGCAAATGTTGATGGAACAAGAATGAAGCAATTCCAAAAAAGGGTTATCAGACGGCAACAGCAATCCGCCGTGCGCGCAAGGAAGATGGTTATGACCGGCGGTCTGGCACTTTTGCTGGTGCTCCTCGCAGCCGCCGCATTCCGCAGCGGAAGGACCGAGCCGGTGATTGAAGACGGCGAAGGCGCCGATATCGGGCACCATGACGCTCCGTTCACCCACGTGCCGACCGGCGACCCGGACGACCCAAGCCAGCTCGTCCTGCCCGATCTGATCGCCGCCGACGCGGTCGGCCC
>PUMZ01000388.1 GCA_003551565.1 Candidatus Brocadiaceae bacterium
CAGCGGGGCCAGCGCCGCGAGGACGACGAGTCCGAGCAGGGCGGCGAGCCAGATCCAGCGGAGAGGAAGGGAGGCCAGCCGCGCCAGCTCCTCGAGGCACCGCGCCGCGGCGGCCAGCAGGACGCCGACCAGCAGCGTGTAGAGCATCCAGGTCAGGATCATGACTCCTCCTCCTTCAGCCGCTCGGCGAGCATCCTGCGCATCCGCTCGAGCTCCTCCCGGCCGAGGCCGCGGTCCGACACGAGCTGGGCAAAGAGCATCTCCGCCGAGCCCTGGTAGATGGCGTCGCGGATCCTTGCCAGGGCACTGTCCCCGGCGGCCTCGGGCTCCACGGTGGGAAAGTAGCGGTAGGCGCGTCCCTCGGATTCGTGCCTGACATGCCCCTTCTCCTCCAGCGTCTGCAGCACGGAGAGGACGGAGGTGTAGGCGAGCGCCTCGCCCAGCGCGTCCCTCACCTCGCTGACGGTGCCGGAGCCGGCGCGCCAGAGGATGCTCATCACGTCGAGCTCGCGGGGGGTGAAGCTGATCTCATCCATGGCAGTTTCTCTACGGGTTCTTCCGTAGTCTAATCGAGCCGGGAGATCCTGTCAACGGGTTCTTCCGTAGTAGGTGCGGGAGCGGGTCGGGTCGGCCCCGGGCGGGCCCTGCACCGCTTCTCGAGCCGATATATGTGGCACGAGGTATGGATCTGGCACCTCAGGCTCAGGCTCCGCATCCAATCCCGACGCACCCGGTTTCCTTTCCCGGCATGGATTTCCAGATCGACGAGCGTTACCGCGGCTCCGAGCCGGGCCTGGGACGCGCGCGTCCGCGACGGGTGATCCCGGCCTGGAAGGCGGCGCTCCCGCTGGGGTTCGTGGTGGCGGGGCTGATCGCGCTGGCCGCCGTTCCCGCGCTCATGAACCGTTGGATCGGGATCCACCAGGAGGAGATCGAGAGCGTCACCCAGCCGGCGCGCGCCCTGGTCACCTCCGCGGAGAGTCACCTGGCGCACGAGGTCTCGCTCACCCGCGGATTCCTGCTGACGGGGGATCAGGCCTTTCTCGACCGGTACCGTGAGGTGCGGGAGAGCCACCGGAGCCTCTACGACGAGCTGCGACCGCTGGCCCGGCGGATGGGACCGGAGGTATTCGAGCATCTGGTCGAGCTGGAGCGTCTCACCGAAGAGCGGTACCGGGCGACCGCAGCCTTTCTCCGCGGCGAGGTGACCGGGCCGGAGTTCGCGGAGCAGCTACCCCAGCGGCAGGGCGTGTTCGAGGAGGCGCTGGCCACTCTGCAGGATCTGGAGTGGGCGGTGCTCACGGCCGAGCAGCGTCATCGAGACCGGATGGCGACCCTCCGTAGCCGCGACCTCTGGATCACCATGGGGCTGGTCCTGCTCGCGCTGGCCGCCTCCATGGTGATCCTCCTGATCGGCCGCAGGGACCTCCGGCTGCTCGACGAGGCCGAGCGCCACCGCCTGGAGCTGGCGCAGCTCGTGGAGACCCGCTCGCGCCTGATCCGCGGCATCGGCCACGACGTGAAGAACCCGCTCGGCGCGGCGGACGGGTATGCCGAGCTCCTCGAGGAGGGGATCAGGGGAGACCTTACGCCGGGGCAGCAGGAGTACCTCGGCCGGATCCGACGGATGAACCGTTCGATCCTCGACATCATCAACAACCTGCTGGAGTTCGCCCGCGCGGAGTCCGGCGAGCTCCGGGTCGAGCTGCAGGAGACGAACGTCAACGCCATCGTGCGGGAGACCGCAGAGGATTATCGGGGACCGGCCGAGCAGGCGGGACTCGCGCTCCAGGTCGAGACGTCCGACCAGCTGCCGACGGCACTGACCGACTCCGTCCGGGTGCGGGCCATCTTCGGGAATCTGATCTCCAACGCCATCAAGTACACCCCCTCCGGGGGTCGGGTCTCTGTGCGCACCCGCGTCACCGAGGACGGACCCGCGGCCGGATCCTGGATCGCGGTGGAGGTGGAGGACACCGGCCCGGGCATTCCTCCGGAGGCGCGGGAGGAGATCTTCGAGGAATACTCCCGCCTGCAGCCGGGCGTGGCCGAGGGAGCGGGAATCGGGCTCGCCATCAGCCGGATGGTGGCGCGCCTGCTGAAAGGTGACATCACCGTGCAGAGCACCGTCGGGGAGGGCTCCACCTTCACCCTCTGGCTGCCGGAGGCCTGAGGGTCAGCCCAGCTCCTCGGCGAGCAGCTCCGCCGCCTGCGGTCCGCCGGGATCGGAGAGGACGTCCGCCGTCCGCCCCTCCGCGAGGACCCGCCCCCGATCCATGAGCACGAGGTGATCGGCCAGCTCCCGCACCTCGGCCAGGGAGTGGGTCACCAGCACCATCGGCACGCCGGTGCGCCGCTGAACCTCCCGCAGCGAGCCGCGCAGCGCGCGGCGAACGCGGAAGTCGAGCGCGGCGAAGGGCTCGTCCAGGAGCAGGAGCGCCGGCTCTGGGGCCAGTGCGCGGGCGAGCGCGACGCGCTGCCGCTCCCCCCCGGAGAGCCCGCGCACCCTCCGGCCGTCGAACCCCGCCAGATCCACCATCTCCAGGAGCGCGGCCACCCGCGCCTCCCGCTCCCGCCTCGGCCGGTCCGCGAGCCCGAAGGCGATGTTCCGGGCCACGTCGAGGTGGGGAAAGACCGCGTACTCCTGGAAGAGGTAGCCGACCCGGCGCTCCCGGGGGGGGAGATGATGGCCTGCCGCGGCATCTGCCAGGAGGCGGCCGTGCAGGGAGATGCGGCCCTCACCGACCCGCTCCAGCCCGGCGATGTGCCGGAGCGTGAGCGTCTTGCCCGCGCCGGACGGGCCGAAGAGCGCGGTGATCCCACCCTCGGCGTGGAAGGCGACGTCGAGGGAGAAGTTCTCGACCTCCGAGCGGAGGGTGACCTCCAGGCTCACCAGCCCGTCCCCCGTCCGAGCCGGGTGAGGAGGAAGAGGATCCCCGCGGTGGTCAGGGTCAGGACCACCGCCATGGTGTTGGCATCGTGCATCCGCCCCGCCTGGACGGCGTCGTAGATGGCGATGCTGGCGGTGCGGGTCGATCCGGGGATGCTCCCCGCCACCATCACCGTGGCCCCGAACTCGCCCACGGCTCGGGCAAAGGAGAGCGCCGCCCCCGCAATCACCGCGCGCCAGGCGAGCGGGAGGGTGATGGTGAGGGCGATGGCCAGGTCGCTCCGCCCCAGGGTGCGCGCCACCTCCTCGTACGCCGGATCCACCTGCTCGAAGCCGGCCCGCGCCGCCACCACCAGGAAGGGGAGCGAGGCCACGAAGGCGGCGATCACCGC
>PUMZ01000024.1 GCA_003551565.1 Candidatus Brocadiaceae bacterium
CCGTCCAATCCGTAGTAAAGCATCAGAAACCGCCGGTCATTGCCGCCGCTGCCCGCCACTGATTGATGATAAGGCCGGCCATCCCGTTTCCGCTCTCCGGGATCACTGAAGCCGAACTGGTTCTGGCCGTCAACCGCGAGGTTGCCGGCAAGCCAGAACAACCCCGTCTGCTCATCTTTAATCACACAGAACTTGAGCTGTCCGCAGGGTATAGGATGATATTGGGTGAAGGATAGATTCAGCTCCCCGCCCTCCTCGTCCAGATTAAAAACCGCACCGAGGCCCGTTGTCGCCTGCAGGGGAGGTTTGGCCGCCATCAATACACGAAGACGTCCGCCTGCCTCGATCACGTTCGGTTCGAGCGTGCGTGCCTTCGGATAATCACCTGTTATCGAGGGGTTGAGCAATGCATCCGGCAGGCCGGGAAACGGTACGCAATTGGACAGTTGCCAGGCATCAGGCTGCATCGGGTCTTGTCTCAAATCACAGGCAATGACGCACGGACCTCTCAGCGACTTGCCGGGGCTCAGGTCGTCCACCGCCCAGTACAGCTTCCCCCCGTGCCGTACCATGCCCGTCTGGCAGTTCCAGAAGTGGCCCCGGGCGATGGTCATCGGTTCCGACCAGGTTCTGCCGGCATCCCGGCTGCGGAGCAGATGCAGATCGTCGTTGCGCATTTCCACGCCTTCGGTATGCCCGAAAAGATACAGATCGCCGTCATGCACCCAGGGCACGGCGGAATAATAAGGAAGCCGCCCGACATGCTGCCAGGTTTCACCCTCGTCGTGACTGTGTAAAATTTCGCAAACCCAGCGCTGCGGCATTTTAACAGGGATGACCGCGATGAAAAGATTGTCCGGCATTTTGACAAGGCCCGGGCCGTCGAGACCGCGTGCCGCGCCCTTTGTGTTATGATAGACGACGGTATAATCCTGAGCGATCCACGAGATTTCATTGTCGTAAGCAGTGTGCAGTGTTCGTTTTTTTGATTGGCTGTGTGACTTCATGATTTGTTGACTCCTTGACTCACGGTTTGCGGTCCTAAGACCAGTGGCTAATGTATCGTGCTATTCTTGCGTATTACGTTCCCTTCATGGTCTGCCGGCCTGGCAGGGTATTCATGGGTTTTCCCCTTGTTTGCGTTAAACAAACTGTTTTGTCATTGTTCATAGTCTTTATCGAATGACAAAAATTCGGTTCCTGTCAATCTGATGCCGGGAAAATATCCAGGGCCGGCTCGCGGAAATTTTTGATTCGATAGCACATAATAGTATCCGCATCGAACAGCGCCCGTCCGGGCTGAGTGATCCCGTTGGCTACGACCAGCAGATCATCGCCGGCGACGGCGGCGTGTCCAAAGCCAGTCGATTCCCTCCAGCTTTTGCACATGGCCACGCACCCGGCCTGAAACCAGTTGAGTGTGTCCAGACTGTAGAGCAGCACCAGGATACGCCGTTCCTGTCTTCCGTTCAGCGACAAATACGGTGGTTGAGCGGGCAGATTCGCCAGATTCCAGTAAAGACGCGAAGGCGCGTCGTAGAAGATATGGAATTTATGCTGAGCGCCTGGCATCGGATGGAACTGTCCGAATCGATACCACAGCCTCTCACCGTCGTCTTCAAGATCGCCAATGGCGCAAAGGCCACTGATGTTATACCGGTCGATCTTGGTGCGGTGCAGGACGAACAGCTTCCCCTGACGCTCGACAACGTTCGGTTCCAGCATCTGGTCTTCCTGTATGGGGGACAGGGCGCGGCTGATACCGGGGGGTGTGCCGGGGTATTGGAGCGGGTCGGAAAAGCGCCAGGCTTTCGGCGACATCGGATCACCGGAAAGATCACCCGCCACGGCGATCGAGCCTTTCCAGCGGCCGCCGTCGGGAGCGGGGACACCGAAGGCGCAATAGATTTTCTCCGGCTTGCGGACATAACCGGCGGCCTGATTGTAGAAACGACCGTCGGCCAGCGGCACCGGGGCGCTCCAGGTGGTGCCGGAGTCATCCGATCGCCGAATAAACAGACCGTTGCGGTCAACCGGATTGCCGAGCTGGTAGACGTTTTTTTCATGTTCAAACATGATCCCCATAAGATGATCCGTTTGCTGTTTTGTCTGCCAGGTGACGCCGCGGTCATGACTGACGGCCAGACGCATGCCGATAGTCCGCCGTTTGCGGCTTTCTCCGTCGCCCTCCATATTAGACAAAGGATAACGGCAGAGAAGAGTGCCATCATGCAGCAGGGCAATATTGGGCTGTGCGCCGGCGGAGCATTCATCGGAATCGGTGACCCGCTCAACGACCGTGCACCGATCCGCCAGTGTTCGTCCATTCTTGTGGTTCATTTTCATCATTTTTTCTCCCTTGACGTTGCAAAGCGTTGAGAAAGTTCATCTTTCTCATAAAGAACGCCTCCTTGATATAACTGAAACTTATTTTCTTACTCCCGATATTCCTTCAAAAATCCCGCTCGTTCCCGAAAGTTTACCACACGATGAAAGGTTGTCAGGTCGTTATCATGCTGATGCGCGCCGTCGCGCGAGGTGCGGGCGGCAACCAGCAGGTCGCCTCCGTCGATCAGCAGGCCGCAGTAGTTCGAAGCCTGCCGCACCAGCGGCCAGACGATAATGTAACCGGCGGGGAGCCAGTTGAGAGCGTCGAAACTGCAGAACAGGGCAAGAACGCGGCGTTCCTTGCCGGGCACGCCGGCGTAACGGTCATTGGCTTTGAGGCGCTGGTTGAAAGCCGGGTCCTGATCCTGCGAACGAGTCGGCAGGTTGGCACTCATCCAATAGAGACCACTCACGTCATCATGAACGATATGGAACTGATTCTGTGCGCCCGGCAGCGGATGAAACTGGCTGAAACGGTAGTCAATTTGTTTGCCGTCGTCCTCGAAATCGCAGATCACCCCGATTCCGACCGTATCACGTGAGTCGATCATGAAACGCCAGCTCACCTGCAGCCTGCCATTGACCTCGACGACATTGCCTTCGAGGATTTTTCCGCGACGGCTGTCGAGCCTTGTCAGGCTTTGCGGCACCTTGGGGATCGGCAGGCCGTCGGAGATACGCCAGGCGGCCGGATCGGTGAGGTCATGCACAAGGTCACCGGCGACGATATAGGTGGTGTCGCGGCCGGTGTCAAAGCACCAGTAGAACTGGCCGTTACGTTTCACGTAACTGCCTGAGGGGTTATAGAAAGGCCCCTGAAACAGCGTCACCGGCTCGCTCCAGGTGCGGCCCTCGTCTTCGGAGCGGATAATCTTGATGCCGGACTCCGTTCC
>PUMZ01000061.1 GCA_003551565.1 Candidatus Brocadiaceae bacterium
CGTGGGTGAGTCCGTCTATACCTATATCCACGTCCTTTCCCCGGTCCGTGAGCCCGAGGGTGATGATGCCGACGGCAGCATCGCCGGGTCGGTGGATATCGGCGGCGACCTCGCTGAACTTTATGTGCAGGGAAATATAGACGGTGAATACTTCTCTACCGACGGGGCTGTTGATATGCTGGAGATCGGTGGTTCAATGGAGCTTGATGATTCAGTGTATATCGGAGGCTATCTCTATTCCGCTGAAATCGGCGGAGATTTGGAAGTGAACAGCGGTACTATAGACGTCGGTGGCGCTATCTACCGTCTGGTGGTCGGAGATAGCCTGAGGGCCGAGGCCATCATCGCCGACGGCCATATCTATTATATCGAGACCGGGGAGGATATGAGAGTGGATTCTATTGAAGGAGGCGACCCCCGCCTCCGTGAGTCCTATGCCGTCTATGTGGGTGGGAGTCTCTATGATTCTGATGGTAATGCCGGAGAAATTACAATAAGCACTACATGGGGCGGTATGCTCTATGTCGGCGGTGATGAAATCGCCGATATAACCGTTCAGGGCGCGGGATGGATTTATATTACCGGTGCTCATACAGAACCGGAAGCAGTGACAATTGCTAACCCCGAAGGCATCCCTGTTCTTAACAGTGAAAGCTGGGCGCTCCCGCTGACGGCAGATTGGGTGATCAGCAATGACGGTGACGACGATGAGGGGATTATGCGGTTGTATTACTGGACAGGCATGGATGACGACGGTGATGCTGAAATGGATCATGCAGGACTTCTCGCAGGATTCAACGATGAGGAAGAACGCAGCGGCTTGACGCTGGAGTTCAGCCTGGGACGGTTCGATGAAAATAAGGATATTGATCTGCGCGAGCTCCGGAGATTTGCTGTTAACTACCTGGACGACAGTTATCCCGGTGAGATACCGGAAGACCAGGAACCTGAAGACCGTGAGGATACGGAACCTGAACCGGAACCTGATCCCGATCCCGATCCGGAAGGCGGTTCCGCGTATGCCGACGATCTGCTGCTGGTCGGGTTTAAAGACTCCGTCGCGCGTGCCCATTACGCCGATATACTCGCCGGATTCGACTACGAGATAACAACCCGCCACGCTTACGAACTGATCCCGGTGAAGGTCATTGAGGTTGATGTCGATGTCTTGGAACTCGATGAGTGGATTGAACTGCTCGAATCGCACCAGAAAATCGCGTTCGCCGAGCTGAACTATACACTGTCAGCAAGCTCGCTGCCCGATGACCCGCTGTTCGATGATCCGGGACTGTGGGGCATGAACGATATCGGCGCGCAGGACGCCTGGGAATTTACGACCGGCAGTCGCCAGATCATCGTCGGAGTGATCGATACCGGTGTGGATTACACCCATCCCGACCTTGAGGATAACATGTGGGTGAATCCGTATCCGGGTGCTATGGGTGATGAGCACGGTGCGAGCTGGCTCAGCGGCGACGGCACCATGACCAGCGGCGATCCGATGGACTATAACGGTCACGGCACACATGTGGCGGGTACGATCGGCGGCAAACATACCGGCGTGAGCCCCAACGTCCAGATCATGGCGCTGCAATTCCTTGGGGCTGATGGCTTTGGTTCTGGTGCAGATGCTTTATCCGCTCTGGAGTATGCTATTATGCATGGCGCTCACCTGACCAACAATTCCTGGGGTGGCGGTCCTGCCTCGGAAGCTCTCGAACTGATGATCAGACGTGCCCATGAGGCCGGACAGCTCTTTGTTGCCGCGGCGGGTAACGATGTCAATGATAACGATGCCAATCCCTTCTATCCGGCAAGCTATGATGTTCCGAACGTGATATCGGTAGCCGCTCATAACCCAGATCGCTCGCGCGCCTACTTCAGCAACTGGGGCGCGGAAAGCGTGCATCTTACTGCACCGGGTGTTGGTATCGTCAGTACCTATCTTGACCATGGTTATACGGAAATGCCCGGCACCTCGATGGCCGCGCCGCACGTAGCCGGTGTCGCCGCGCTGCTGATGGCGCAGGATGCCGAAGCCTCTCACATGGCCGTTAAAGCCTCGATCCTCGGCAGCGTATCGCCGGTTAACTGGGCGGATCAGCTTATCACCGGCGGACGCCTCAGGGCTGACCTGGCGCTGCAGGGCGGACCTGACTTCCTCGGATTTGAAGAGGCCGATTATTCCCATACGCATATAGAAAGTTACTTCGACATTAATCTGGGTATCGTTTCAACCCATCATCTCCGCGCTTTGTCGGTACACAATAGCATGACAGGCGGCCTCGATATTGGTACCGAACTCGATGTAAACGACGATCCGCTCATCGGACGAGTCTATATCGCCGGCGACTGGGCCGGTGAGCTCGGTGAAAACAATGAAGCTGACGACTACATCTTTACCGACGGCATCGAGGTCGTGGGTGAACTCAACTTCGAACTTAAAGCCGCCGCTATCCAACCGCCGGTCGCCGAATTCGACGGCACTGACTGGGTGCTGCAACTCGGTGAAGACGAGGGCTATAACGCCTACACCGTCCGCGACGCCCTCATACTCGGCGGATTCGGTGAAGAAGGACGTGTCGAAGTCTCCGGCGAGATTGGTGAAGAGGTGACAGTGAAGGATTTCGAGGGTGAAGAAATTGATAGCGCCTACTCCGGCGTCTCAATTGCCAGCAGTCTGATCATTGAAGATATGAAGGATGTTCCCACGGATGAAGATGACGATCCGGTTGCACTAATTCAGAGCACCGGAGGCTCGATCTGGGGCATTGAGATACTCGGCGACCTGATCATGCCGGTCAACGAATCTTACTCGCCGTTCAGCGCCGGCGGAGGCATTTACGGTATCAGCGTGCACGGCCCCTACGATATGGGCAGGGTGCATCTCTACCTGGGCGATGATGCCCGGCTGCGCGACGACTTCACCGCCGACCATATCGAGCTGCTGATCCTCGATTACAGCATCGATGCGCGCGAAGACGAAGCCGCCAATGTCGATCATCCGTTCAGCGTCGTCAGCCACGGCGATATTGACGAACTGCACGTCTTGGACGCTATCCTCGGCGATATCGAAGACATCGATAAGGCGGACGAAGATGATTACGACTGGGCCGTCATAAGAGGTCTGGTCAGTGAGCTCCGCGCACCGGTAAGTGCCGTCGGCGATATAGGATTGATACATGTTGAAGGTGCGGGCGACAAGCTGATCGAAGGTCGCCTTGTCAGCGGCGGTGCGTTCCGTAGCATCAGCTTTGAC
>PUMZ01000227.1 GCA_003551565.1 Candidatus Brocadiaceae bacterium
CACCTTTTCCGGTGCCGCCCATTCCAGGTGTATCTGGCAGTCGCCGAACGTTTCCTTGCTCTGTATATCTCCTTTTCCCGGGGCCACTTCCATGTACTCGCTTTCCACGTTCCACTCCGCCACTCCTCCCCCGACGCTTTCCCAGCCGGAGAGATCCGTACCGTCGAACAGCACCACGGCGTCCGAGGGTGGCGTGCCGGGCCGTTGCTGGGTGCCGGGTGTCCCGGGCGTAACCACCTCGGGCATGGGCCGCATCCCGTGGACCCGGTAGTTTGTGCCGGGTATCACGGGCGTGTCGTCATAACAGACATCTTGCAGTTTCTTCATGGTATCCCTTCCTGTTCTGGAAAAAGTTTATTGCTCTGGACATGGCCACCGTCCGGACAATGGACGGATGCCATGTCATCAAACCCCGGGTATCCTCTGTGGGGCCGGCATCGGATTGCCGGGATGGGGAACGGCCCCTTTCGCCGCCGGGTTATCGTGGGGATTTATGATGCTCGGCAAGGGTCTTGCCTTACACCAGCTCGTCCAGCACCTGCTGGTAATCCTCCTTTGACCTCGCTCCCACCATCCTCTTATCCGTCAGTTCGTCTCCGTCTTTGAAGAAAAGCATGGTGGGGATCGAGGAGACGCCGTAATCGCCGGCGGTCTCCATGTTTTCATCGATGTTCATCTTACAAAAGGCAACCTTTCCATGGTATTCCTCCGCCAATTCTTCTACGATCGGGCCCACCATTCGGCAGGGCCCGCACCATGGCGCCCACATGTCGAGCATGACCGGCAGGTCTGATTTGAGGACTTTTTCTTCGAAATCGGCGTCGCTGACTTCCAGTACCTCGTTGCTCATAACCGTTCTCCCTGAAAATTGTTGCGGTTATCACTCCCGACAATTTCTTCCCTCTGACGTTCCGCTGCTGAAATAATACTTTCGAGTAACGATTGCCTGTCTTCGTCCTCTTCGATCGCATCGCGCCTCTGTTCGAGGCTGCTGATCAGGCTATCGGCGTCTTCCACGGTTTCCACGCGCGCCAGCCTCTCGAAATAGGACCCGTATTCTTCCGTTATCTCCTCGAGCACCCTCCTCTGGTAAATGTATCCGGCCAGCAAAACGAATCCCAACGCGACGAGCATGATCAACCCGACCGTGCCGGTTGCCGGGGGGCGCCGATCTCTGCTTCCTTTTGCCTTCTTGATCCGCATTTTGTAGGATTCGCCCGTCCGGATATCGAACCCGCAATTGTTGCAGGTCACCGCGCCCCCTCTGATCTGTTCGCTGCAATTTGGGCATTCCACTGTCGATTCTTCCGTCATATCCAGATTCCCCGTATTGGTCAAAAGCCCTCTCGTTGCCCGACATTCTGAAGATTATCTTCTATTGTAATGCAAACGTAACAATCAGCCAAATGGAACAATGCGGGACAGGCCCCTGGACCTGAACTCGATCGCTGCGCGCGGGCACGCTTCCGAACAGCAATAACACCCGATGCAGCGTTTTGATCTGAAGCTCACCCGGCCTTCCTGCATCTCAAGGGCGCCTGCGGGGCAATTCACGATACATTCGCGGCAGCGGGTGCACCGCTCGTGCAGTATAACGGGATGGGAATTGCCAAAATTCCCTATCAGGTATCTGGACAGGGACGATGGAACGATATGCCACAAGAGTTTCCTCCGCCCGGCGGAAGGCCTGCGAAAATCTGTTACGCGCACCCGTTCCAGGGGGAGTCCCCGGACCTGTATGTTTTTTAGCTGGCCGTTTCCAAGGCCGCGAGCAGCCGCGAACGTGGTCGTTGCGATTTGATCGGGCCGGTAGCCGATTATCGCTCCCGCCACAGCGTCCAGAGCGACCGGGTCGCAGGAAGAAAGCATCAGACCCACCTCCCGTGGCCGTCCCCCGGCCGGTCCATTACCTTCCATGGCAACAGTTGCATCCATCACCGCCAGGTGAGGCCTGGCGGCGCTGAACACATCAACGACCGCTTCGGAGAGTTTGGCGGGCTTGGGGGCACGGATGTGTATTTCCTTCTTATGCCGGCCCGGAACCGTCCCAAACTGGTTTTTCACAGCACCGGTGAGCAGGGTCAGCCCGTGTGTCTTCAGTTTTGGCAGCGTTATCACGACGTCCGCATCCAGCACGGCGCCGGCAATGTTGACTTCCTCCAGCACTTTCCCCCCTGCGACGGCCACTTTTCGGAAAGGAGCGGTGTCAAAGTTGACAATGTCCGCTCCGCTCTCGCCCGCGGCTTCCACCGCTTGCGAGACCTCCAGCGCCCTGCGGGTGGAACCCGGCGAGAGGCTCCCGCAGGAGTCCCCGATCAGGACGCGGCATCCGCGCTTTATGCAGTAGTCGGCCACTCCCCGGATGATTGCATGGTGAGTGTTAACAGCGTTTTCAGGTGGTTGGGAAGCGCTCAGAAGGTTGGGCTTGAGCAGGACGGTTGTTCCGGTGGAGAACAAAGCGTCCGTGCCCGGGAGAACGCCGATTGCTTTTTCAACGGCTTGCCTTACGGCATCGCGTTTGTAATCGGGACAGCAGGTTATTGAGACAACGGATTTGTTCATGGGCCCGGAGATATGGTGGAGGGCGGAAGAGAGGGGGAACCGGACAATCCGCGGGAAATCACGTTAACCCCTCAATGTTGCAGGTGCTCTGCGACCAGCTCTCTTGGAAGGCGGGATGCATCGTCCGGGATCTCTCTGCCCGTGTCATATTGATTTATGACCACTTCCTTTATGGCTTGGAGATGTTCAAAATCTTCGGGATAGGCGTTCGTTTTTGCCTGCCGTACCGCCTTTTCCAACGCCCACCAGGTATAGTCCCTGTGTTCCTGATCCTTGCGTGTTTTCAACTCCTCATGCCATCTGCCGCGCCATTGGTGCACAACCTCCCTGATTTCTTCCGCTTGCCGTGCTTCCGATATGTCGATCCCGACTCCGCTCACTTCGCCGAGCATGTCCGCTAAGTTGTCCCGTATCGCGTCTTCGGCGTCCGCGGCCAGCAGGGCTTCGGCAAGGTAATCGACGGATCTCAGGGGCTTGCGTTCGATAATCAGCGCCCTCGCCTCCTCCGCCTCCTGGGAATCGGGAGCGCGCAGGTAGTCCCGCATCAGCAACGGCCAGGGCCTTTCTTCAGGTTCCAGCAACCTGTTGCGGTTTTGGAAGAACCATTCCAGAACTTCATCCTCCAGCACATCCGGTTCGGCCGATTCCGGATTTGTTATCCCGGTGTCGGCATTGATACGTGTCAGGGCGAGAG
>PUMZ01000281.1 GCA_003551565.1 Candidatus Brocadiaceae bacterium
AATCTCTTTGAAGATGATGAAGCATATCGCTTCCTGCATTGGCGGTTGAGCGAAAACCTCTGGCACCTGGACGCCATGTGCGCTTGCGCCCTGGCATGGCTCAACGCCGTCAGAACCGTGTATACCGGAGATGAAACAGAAAAAAAAGAAAGATGGAACGAAGTCGATAAATGGCTCCGGAAAATAGAAAATCTCAACAAACAAAAAAAGCAGGAGAAAACCCAAATATATTGGCACGGACACCGGCGGGAACTGCAGCGTGGTGTTTATCTCGATTTGAAATCCTTTGTCAGCAAATTCAACGCTTTATGGGATAAAGCATAAAGCAACATTAAAACGCAACAGTTTTTCAAAGTCCGAAAATAATGCTGGCTAGACTGCTTTTCTCACGAGTCTCAGTGCCGTAGCTGTGGCAGAAGACAAACGACGCAGTATTTACATACGCGAAGTGCAGGCTTCTGTCGCAGATGCGGTGCTGAGACTCGCCCGCAGGGCAAACCGTAATTCGCCAAATTGCATAAACACATTGAGGTAATCTGTAAACTCGATTTATACGGTTAAATTCAATTCGTAAAGCTGTTTGAAATAATACTCGTCTTAGGTTTGTGAGAAATGCAGGCTAGACCTCCAGGAAAGTGCCCTGTGATTCAGACTCCCGCGCGGTATCAAGCAGTTTCATAAGGTCAATACCCGTCTGCAGTCCCGGTTCCGGCTGGCGTCCTTCATACAGAGCGGACATAAAATTGTAAAGGCATCCCACATGGCTCCGTAGCCAGCCGACGGAGGTTTTTGATGCCGGAAAATTCCCACCTGGGTCGGGATAGCGCTGCACACACTCCACGGCGGTGAAACCGCGCCTGCCGCCTATGGGTTCAGAAGGAGCGTTCTGGTCATAAATACGCAGCCAGTTCGGGTCCATCAAATTAAAAGAGGTGGCTCCTTCGGTGCCGTGTATCTCAAACCGGAGCTCGTCCTGAGTGCCGGTTGCCACTTTGCTGGCCTCAATGGTTCCCACCAGACCGCCGTTCTGTTTCACCGTGAGCAACCCATGGTCTTCGGCCTGAACAGGGACCATCTTACCGGTACCGTTGCCCGCGGGTCGGTCAGGATGCAGAATTCGGGTGGTGCACATGACGCTGTCAAACCGACCAAGAAGATGCTGAGTCAGGTCAACGATATGCACTGCAAGGTCGTTGAGCACACCGCCCCCGGCATCGGCGCTGAGCTTCCACTGGAGCGGTTTTTCAGGATCAATACTTCCGGAATGAAGATACGCCGCACGAAAACAGACAGGTTCTCCGACAAACCCTTCGTCCATAAGCTGCCTGGCTCTGATAGTGGCTGGGAGGAAACGGTAATTCAGGGTCATTTGATGAACATTATTATAATTTTGCAAAGCCGCTTCCACCGCCTTTGCTTCCTGATAATCAGAGGTTATCGGTTTATCGCAGTATATAGCTTTTCCCGCCCCCATCACCGCAAGCAACTGGTCTTTATGGAGGTGGTTGGGAGTGCAGATATGAATAACGTCGATATCGGGGGAATTAATGACTTCCATAGGGTCGGTAACCGCCCTTTCAAACCCGTACTCTTCAGCCGCCCTACGGGCGGTTTCCCGCCGCGAGGTGCATACAGCCTTCAGCATGCCCCGGAAAGGGAGCGAATCGTAGAAATATGGCAAAGTCTCATGACAATACGCATGGGTTTTCCCCATGAATCCGAACCCCAGAATTCCTATGTTAAATTCTTTTTTTTCAGACATAAACATCCTCTGAATGTTTTTTCAGTTTTTCAGGAGGGCAAAATTGCCTTTTTCAGTATCTCAAATACAGTCTCTGTGTTAAGCGCTTAATATCTTCAATCTAACATTTTTTTGTCGTAGATTTATGAAATATGCGGGTTAATCACTACCTGCCGATTTAACCAGATACTCGACGACATAATTCCCGCTCAGGTCTTCCGAGGGCCTGAAGGCGGGCAAATTCGTATTCGTACGCCCCGCCGGCAGTTTCACCCGCTCATAGACCTTTTGTTCCAGCGTCTCCCCCGCCGGTGTCTTGATACTCACCTCCACATCCACCAATCGTTCGGCGCCGAGGTTCTGGACCACCGGATGAATCCAGTCCTGCGGGCCATAGATAATATCCACATAATCGCTGCCGGCCAGCACTCGCTGAAACGCCATTTTGTTGGCATACCATGCGAGTTTCGCATGACCGTGATAGTCGATAAGCGGTTTTTTGTACGTGACGGTATTCGGACCGCCATGCAGACAGCACCAGGAGAAACCGTCGAACCCCATCATTCGCATCATCCGCATGGCCTCAAACGCGCTCATTGCCTGCCACCCCTGGCTTTCCCGCCATTCTTCGGCTGTGAGCCTGCGCCCGATGCTTCCCTCATCGGATTTCCACTCGTAAGACATCACCCGGTACCAGGGTTTCCCGCGGCACAGATTCCAGTTGGGCTGCCCGATCGACTCCTGATGCTCAAAGCAAAAGAAAGCTCGATCCCTTTGCTCCAGAAAATAATTCCTCCGATTGCTCAGAAACTCACGTGTGCCCGTCCAATCCCGGCCCCCGCCGGTAGCTCCGCACATCCTGCCCCGCACCATCCCCGGCCGGTCCAGAGCCGGAGTCTCAGGAGACCCTCCTCCTACTATCCCGGAAGGCGCTATCAAACGACTCGGGTCCAGCGGATAAAGCATATCATGCAGGGTCTCATAATACTCGTTCCACCCTTCCGGCCCCCGATCATATTTTTGGTTGACCGTCGGGTGGTTGCATATCTCCCACAGAACGATGCTGGGATGGTTGCGAACCTGGCGCACGTAATGCGGCAACCCCTCCAGGTCCACCCCCCAGGGCGTACCCGATCGCACCCACGAAGTGGTCGGCCAGTAAAACATAATCCCGAGCTGGTCGCCGATCTCCGCAAGCCGCACGTCATTGACACTGCGGGCTGGAGGCAAGTGTGCCCAGGCATGGACGTGTATGCGCATCGCGTTGCCGTTCATCCGCCTGATCTGCGCTATCTCACGCACCAGCCACTCTACCGGTGGACGACGTGCCACCTGGCCAGCTTCTCCAGCGGCGAGCGCAGACCAAATATCTGCGCCCCGTTAAGCATTTCCGGGCGGTTGTTCAAACGGAATATCCCGCCCTTCTGGCTCAACGTCCTGATCCCTGTGGTCACCACCTCGTCATCAACCGGATTCTTATCCTGGTCCATCAACATCACTTCCACC
>PUMZ01000120.1 GCA_003551565.1 Candidatus Brocadiaceae bacterium
GAGGAACCCGAAACGCCCGATTTTGAGATTACCTGGGTTGACATCCCGGAATCGAACGCCGATTACCCCGCCGAGCATTGTCCCGAGGGCGTGGGCTTTACCGGCGAGATGAGCCGCTATCCGATCACGAACGCGCAGTACGCTCAATTCCTGAATCAGGCGTTCGGTTCCGAAGATATCGAAGTTGACGGCAATCATGTGGTGGGCGCCGCCGATCGTTTCAAGGGCGAAAAATATTATCGCCTCGACGGTCCCGGCCGCAATACGGCGGATGCGGTCAACGGCGGTAAATCAAGGATACGTTTCGAAGAGGATACTTTCACCGTCGAAAGCGGTCTTGAAGAACATCCTGTGACGTATGTGAGCTGGTATGGCGCTGTGGCCTTTGCCGAGCGCTACGGCTGGCGCCTGCCCGATGAGTGGGAATGGGCTTCAGTGGCCAATTACAATGACGGCCGGATGTTTCCCACCGGCGGCGAGGAAACCGTGGACAGTCCGGGGGAAGCAGGCGTTTCCGATGAGGATAGCGCCCCCGAGGGCGGCATAGCGCGCGAGCACGACGGTTCATGGTACCTGGCCAACAACTGGTTTTATCAGGCATCCGAACACGGCACCACTCCGGTGGGATATTTTGGCACCTACGGATACGGCCTGGCTGAAATGGAAGGCAATGTTTGGGAGTGGACCAGCAGCCTGGAACGCAGCGCCGCCTATCCGGTGCTGCGTGGCGGCGGATGGCATGAGGGCGGCGCAATATTTTATCGCGGCGCACTCCCACCGAGCAGCCGGCTGATCAACTCGGGGTTTAGGGTTTGCCGGTAGGCGCTTAGTAGCGGTACATCGACAACAAATTGTCGATGTGCGAAAAAAGTGAGCAGCCATTGCCTTATGTCGTTCGTTTTTCACCGTTTGCCTTTTGTCGTTTTGTCGTACTGTTATTTCTTTTTCAAGCTCCGTTTTGAAAAAGAAATAGGCGCTTAGAATCCGTACAGAGGATGTATGAAAAAATCAAGCCGTTTTCACCGAAGGTGATATATAATTAAAGCCCAGGGTTGGCAGGTCTGAAAGAACTGCCTACCCTGGGAACTGATAATCGAAATAAAATTTTCCCTGAAAGGGATATTTAACCTCTGAAAAAGGGAACAGCAATTTTAAAGGAGCGAAAAATGTATAAAAAATTCGCATGTATGGTGAAGGCTTTAGTCGTCGTGTCGGTACTTTTCTCTATAGCGGCTGTGCGTGCGGACGAGCCGCCGCAGCACCGGTTCCGCGGCCCCAGGCGACAGTACGCACAGGTGTCGAATGTGTCCATAGCTCAGGACGATTCCCCCGGGGTGGAGTTCGACATCACCTGGGACCACGCCTGGCGCGACGATGAAAGCCACGACGCCGCCTGGGTGTTTTTTAAGGCGCGTGATCCGGAGTCCGGCCTGTGGCAGCACGTCCGGCTCGCCGGCTCGGGGCTGAACCCAGAGGGGTATTCCACCGGCAACGGCACCGATATAGAGCTTATAGTTCCCGACGACGGTATGGGCGCTTTTGTGCGCCGCGCCGAAGAAGGCTCGGGAACGGTGGATGCCTCCGATCTGCGCGTGCTGTGGGACGCTGAAACCAACGCCGTCGGGCCGGGGGAGGAGCCGGAATTACGCGGGTTTGCGATCGAGATGGTGTACGTGCCCGAGGGCGCGTTCTATCTTGGCTGGGCCGAGGAAGGTGAAGAGGTCGAGGGGCAGAACATCCGCCCGCTGCGGATCGAGTCCGAAGACGCCGTTACGGTCGGCGGTAAGGAACTCCACCCGAATTTTCCGAAAGGCTACGGCGCGTTTTACTGCATGAAGTTCGAGCTGACCAAGGGGCAGTGGGTTGATTTTTTCAATACGCTCACCGCCGAGCAGCAGCACGAGCGCGACACCATGGGGATGCATCCCAGGTATTGGGGCCCCAGGCAATCAATCACGGATCCAAGAGCCCATCGGGCGGGGATTCTTTACGAGAACCCGGGGGAGATTCAAGTGGTCGATCTCTACGCTCAAGAGGTCATACAACCCAGGCCCGGTCAATTTTTACCCGATCATGGTCGCCGAGTACGCAGATTAAAATTGCGCGTTTTCTTTGAAAGGGGTACGGTTCGTCAAACCACGGAAATCCCCCACGTCGCTGCCAACTGGATCGCGTGGGCCGACGGCGCCGCTTATACCGATTGGGCAGGGCTGCGCCCCGTCACCCAGCCGGAGTTCGAGAAGGCGGCCCGCGGGCCGCTCTATCCCGTGGACGGGGAGTTTGCATGGGGAACCGATAAGGTCTTTGGGGTGGAACGGGACGGTGTTGCGTCAAGTCAGCGAACCTACGATGGGGTTGACTACGACACGATCGATGAGCGGCTCGTGCCAAACGAAGAGCGTCATCCCGATGAAGGCAACGCAATCTGGGGACGAACCGTCAGGCACGGCAGTACCAATGCCATTACCGGACCCCACCGAGTGGGCATATTCGCCGACGAAGACGCCGACCGAGTGGCTGCCGGGGCCTCATATTGGGGAATATTCAACATGAACGACCACGTGAATATGCCCTATATCCGCATCAACCGCCCCGCGGGCCGGGACTTCCACGGTTTGCACGGCGACGGTGAACTTACCCCTGACGGTTACTCCAATGTACCGACCTGGCCGGACAGGGGTGCCGACGGCGTCGGGCGGTTCGGCGGCGAGTTCCGTCACGGAATTGGCTCAATTATCAGAAGGCATACCGAAGGCGACGCAGGGCCGGTGGGTTTTTCCGCCGGTTCGATGCGCGGCATGTGGAAAAACGTCGGCGTCAACGGCTGGCGCGCCGCCCGCACCGCACCGCCGGAAGCCGCATACGACTGACCGTGGTTACCCCACGGGGCTTGTCCCCCGTGGTCTTCATGATTGGTCTAAAAACTAAAAATCATCCCGAATTGTCTGGAAAATCTTTCCAGGAGAAAAAATGATTGAAAGAAAAAGAGTAATCCAAACCAGGTTCATCAGTGCAGCAGTTTGTGTCTCGTTCTGTCTTTCAGCCCTTTTCACGGCCGTCGCACCAGGCAATGAAGAAACCGACTGGAGCGAGGACTGGCGTTTTTGGGGGTTCGCCGGTGAACGCTCCGAATTGGCGCAGGTAACCGACATCGCGATGTCTGAGCATGACGCCGATACCGCCCTCGTGGAGTTTGGCCTTTACTGGGACAATTCGTGGCGCGATGCGATCAATCACGATGC
>PUMZ01000084.1 GCA_003551565.1 Candidatus Brocadiaceae bacterium
GCCCGCGCTGCAGGAATTGACATCCCTCAACGCCACGGACCGGAATATCAGAGTTCTTGACGGGATTCAATACTGTACGAACCTGGAAAGACTTCTCCTCAGTGGCAATAACATCTCGGACCTCGGCCCGCTTGCGGAGCTGCCGGGTCTGAAGCGGCTTTATCTTCAGGATAACAACATTTCGGACACTTCCCCGCTCTCGGAGCTGAAGGACCTGGTGGAACTTGTCCTGACCGGCAACGACATAAGGGACATCGGCCCGCTTGCGGAGCTGACGAGTCTGGTGGGACTTGGACTCTGGGATAATAACATCTCGGACATCGCACCACTTGAAAACCTGACGAACCTGCAGTGGCTTGATCTCCGTGAGAACAACATAACCGATATCTCGCCGCTTTCTGCGCTGACGAACCTGATGGAACTTGATCTCCGGGGTAACGACATCACGGACACCTCCCCCCTTGAGGAATTGCCGGGGTTGGAGATCAGGGTTGATGAAGGATAAGCTACGAATAGAAATAACCGGTGGATCTTAAGCGCTGGGGGAAGGATCCAGAAGCGTTTCTGCTTCAGCCCGCTTATTTCATGAGTTCTCCGTGGTGCAGATGCGGCAGAAAGCAAACGCCGCCTGCCTGTGCATGCGCACCTGTCTGCGTCGCGGAAGCGACAGGCAGGCGCAGACAGGCTGTATTTGCATGCGCGAAGAGCGGCTTTCGCCGCAGATGTGCTGCTGAGGTCACGCCCGCAGAGCCTGCCTGCCGCAGGCGGGTCAAACGCCGTTATGTCCGGCGCCAATGCACACTGTAGACTCTGAAATCCTGAAGAAAACGATCCATAATACTGTTGTTGCATCGTTTATCTTAACTATCATCTGTGGGTTATGAAACATGAGGGGTAGAAAGCAGCACCTGCAGAGGCTGATTGTATGTCAGAGCGAAAAGTCCACGATGTCATAATTGAATGTGTTCAGGGTGATATTGCGGATCAGCCGGATATGGATGGCATTATCAATGCTGCAAACGCCGAACTCCGGACAGGAGGCGGTGTGGCCGGCGCCATCCACCGTGCTGCAGGGCCGGGACTTGAAGAGGAATGCCGTCCTCTTGCACCCATCCGCCCGGGCCAGGCCGTTATAACCGGTGCGCATAATCTGCCCAACCGCTTCGTGATCCATTGTCTTGGCCCGGTGTATGGGAAGGATCATCCTTCGGATTCTCTGCTGGCTTCGTGTTATCGCGAGGCCCTCGGGCTGGCAGAAACGCATGGCCTCGATTCTGTAGCTTCCCCCGCCATTTCCACGGGAGTTTTCGGCTACCCGATGGAGGAGGCTGCGCAGGTGGCATTCCGGACGATAACCGAAGAAGCGCCCGGGCTGTCGGCGGTCCGACGCATCCGTTTCGTGCTGTTCAGCGAAAAGGATCGAAGACTTCATGCCCGGGTCCTGAATGAACTGACCGGGCAGGATGAGGCTTGAGGGCTGCGGCAGGATTCCCTGAAGACAGCTTCTCTTGCTTTCTGACTCACGCGGTCCTCCCACGTCTTTTCAAGCCGGATTGAGCCTTAAGGAGGATGACACACTTTAATGTACATGACCGACCACACTGAATATTGTCCCACGGCCAGAGAAAGTGCAGGGAGGAGAGATGGCTCCAGTGAACGTGCTTTGGATCTTCGTTGACCAGCTTCGCGTACAAAGTCTCTCGTGCCATGGCGACCCGAACGTGCGGACGCCCAATATCGACCGCCTGGCCGCCGAAGGCGTGGACCTGACGCGGGCCTTCAGCACATGCCCGATCTGTACGCCCGCCCGCGGCTGCGTGATGACGGGGCAGTACCCGAGCACCAACGGAATACTCTACCTGGGCGATCTGCTCCTACCACAACAGCCCACCGCCGCCCATGCCTTCCGCCGGGCCGGGTACCGCACCAGCTACGTCGGCAAATGGCACCTTGCCAGCCAGCAGAACCCGTTCGGCCATAACGAAGGAGCCGAGTACTGGGTCCACCCGCTGCTGCGCGGCGGATTCGAGGACTGGTTCGGTTTCGAACTATCAAACCATTTCTGGAAGACACGTTACGCTACGGGAGACCGTATCTGGCCACCGCTGGAGATTGAGGGCTACCAGACCGACGGACTGACCTCGCTGTCGCTGGAATACCTCGGGCGAACGGCCCGACGCCTCGACCAGCCCTGGTTTCACGTGCTGAGTCTGGAAGCGCCGCACCACGGCCGCGACCGGCACGGCAAGATCAGCGTCACCGTGGGAGAACACAAACATGTGCGTCACCCCGCGCCTGCGGAGTACGAGGACCGTTTCGATCCCCAGGCCATCATGCTACGCGACAACGTTCCGGCCGGCCACGAAGCCGTGGCACGCAGCCAGCAGGCCCAGTACTGTGCGATGATCGAGAACCTTGACGATAACATCGGTCGCCTGCTCGGGTGGCTCGAGGAAACCGGACTGGACAAGACGACACTGGTAGCGTTCTTTTCGGATCACGGGGAAATGGGCGGCAGCCAGGGTCGCTTCCAAAAGACCAGCCCGTATGCCGAGAGTATCGGCGTGCCCCTGATTATGCGTCTGCCGATGGCGCTGCCGGCAGGCCGGACGGTCACAGCACCGGCGAATCTGGTCGACATCTTCCCGACCACGGCCGCCCTGTGCGGCGTGCCGGTGCCCGCCGAAGTGCAGGGAGTTGATCTCAGCGAAACGCTGAACGGCAAAACCCCTCCGCCGCGCGAGGCAACGCTGACCGAATGGTTCGGCAATCCCCGTTACTCCCCCGACCCGGCCGACGCAAACCAATGGCGCGCCGTCTGCACCGAACGCCACACCTACGCCGTCTATCAGGACGGCACGGGATTGCTCTTCGATGATGAGGCCGACCCGAATCAACTGGAGAACCGTTTCAACGATCCCTCCTGCGCTGACCTGCGCCTCCATCTGCACAACCTTCTGTACCGCGAATTGCTGAGAGATGGGGAGGTTCCGCCGCATTTTGTCCGGCCCAGATACACGCGGTAGAATCTGAAACCCTGCGGGGCTCATCCCGAACGAGGCCCGGGGAAATGTTTTCGCTCAGGTCCGAAGGGCCGATCTCAACAACCTGCCTGTGCGCCGTGCCTGCGCCATCGCATGGCAGGCAGGTTGCACCTGTCTGCGTCGCGGAAGCGACAGGCAGGCGCAGACAGGTAGCCCCGGGCGACC
>PUMZ01000212.1 GCA_003551565.1 Candidatus Brocadiaceae bacterium
AAAAACAAACTATTAAGGAGACAAAACCATGCAAAACAAAAACAGTTGTAAATTCGCCCTGACTCTGACAATTGGATTCTTTCTGTCCTTATCATCTATGCTTCATTTCGGGGCAAACCTGCATGCCGGCGAACATGACTGGCCGATGTGGCGGTACGATGCTGCGCGGAGCGCGGACACGCCGCTCGAACTCGCCGAGGATCTGCATCTGCAATGGGTGCGTGAACTGCCGGAGCCGAAACGGGCGTGGCCGCACCAGTGGGACGACGGCGGCTCGCTTGATTTTGACATCTCATATTCTCCCGTGGTGATGGAGGATAAGATATTTGTTCCCTCGAATGTAACAGACAGCGTAACGGCCTATAGTATTGAAGACGGCGCCGAGCAGTGGCGATTTTATGCCGATGGGCCGGTGCGCCTCGCCCCTGCGGTATGGGACGGAAAAGTCTATTTCACAAGCGACGATGGGCACCTCTACTGCGTCCAGGCCGAAAGCGGAGAGCTTGTGTGGAAGTTTCGCGCGCCCCATCGGATCACCGCCTGCTGGGTAATGAGCGGATCATCAACTTCTGGGCCGCGCGCGGAGGGCCGGTCGTCGCGGACGGGACGGTCTATTTTGCCGCCGGTATATGGCCTCAGCATGGCATCTTTATTTACGCGCTCGATGCCGAAACGGGGGACGCAGCGTGGGTCAACGATACAACCAGTTCCGATTGGGCAAGGCTTGGATACTGGCGCCAGGATCGGGGTTACGGAGCGCTTGCGCCGCAGGGATATCTGGCGGTCGATGAGGACAGGCTGATCGTGAGCGGCGGAAGAGGGCCTGCGGGAGTGGTACTTGACAGACATACCGGTGAAAAAATTGAGGAGACCGGCAGAGGCTGGGCCGTGCATGCGGGCGGTTCGGGTTTCAAACGCAATGATATGGTCCAGAGCCACCTGGATGCCGTGTCCGACCGGATAGGCGGAGACGTGTTCTACAAACTGGCCGCCCGCGACCGGTTGTTCGTTACCACCGAAGACGGCACGCTGTATTGCTTTGGTCCAGAGGAAACAGATGCGCTGGAACACGAGTACAGCCCGGCTACCCTGGAGCCGATGGCAGACGACTGGGAGGATATTGCCGTTGATTTACTGGAAGAAGGTCTCGACGACGACCGCGGTTATGCCCTTATGCTGGGGGCGGGCTCAGGCGATCTGCTGCGCGAGCTTTTGAACCGCAGTGACCTCCATATCGTGGTCGTCGAACCAACTTCCGAAAAAGAACGTTCTCTCCGGGATGAGCTCGCGGCGGGCGGAAAATACGGCCGCCGAGCGGCCGTCATAGAGGCCGAACCGGCAACTTTCTCGGTCCAGCCTTACCTTTTCAGTTTAATAGTCAGTGAGAACGCTCCGGCAGCCGGTATAGATGCCGGTGAACCGGTTATGAACCGCCTGCTGGACAGACTTCGCCCCTACACCGGCGTTGCCTGGCTGGGCGCGGCGGAGGAAGAACTTCCGGCTCTGGCGGCCGCGGCGGAAGCCGCTGATGTGGATCGGGTTTCGGCCCGGCAGCGCTCAGATCATCTCCTTGCAATTCGCGGAGGTCCTCTTACCGGTGCAGGAAAGTGGACGCACCAGTATCATGATGCCAAAAACACCAATCTTTCCCGGGATGATCTGGCGAAGCCGCCGCTGGGGCTATTGTGGTTCGGCGGTCCCAACCATGACAATATCCTGCCCCGTCATGCGAGCGGGCCGCGGCCCCAGATTGTCGGCGGGCGGCAAGTGTTCCTCGGTGTGGAGACCATCAGCACCCGCTGCGTTTATACGGGCCGCGAGTTGTGGGAACGTGAATTTCCCGGAATCGGCCATCCGTTCACGAATCTGGAGCTGGAGGAAAAGTGGGAGAAAGGGGAGAGGGTATATATGTCAAACATCGCCGGAGCCAGTTTTATCGGCAGTCCGTTCGTGACCCAATCCGACAGCGTTTACCTGCGTCACGAGGGCCGCATCCATCGTCTGGATGCGGCTACCGGCGAAACAATGGACGTGTTCACGCTGCCCGGACGGCCGGTATCGGAGATTTATGACCGGGATACGCCCGACTGGGGGCATCACAGAGTGGTGGACGATTACCTCATCACGACCTCCGAGCCTCATATGTTCGAGGACGAAGAAGATTTTCCCGCTCTCCTGGGGTGGAGTGGACACAGCGGCACCTCCAGCCGCAGAATCGCGGTAATGGACCGCTACAGCGGGGAAGTGCACTGGGAGAAAAAGGCTGAGATCGGTTTCCGGCACAATGCGATCATCGCCACGGAAGACACCGTGTTTGTTATCGACGGACTGTCTGAAAGAGCGCTCGAACACCTCGCCCGCCGCGGCGAAAAACCCGAAGAATCGTCCCGGATATATGCTTTGCAACTCGCTACCGGCGCGGAACGCTGGAGCAAGGACAGCGACGTGTTCGGTACCTATTTGGCCTACAGCAAGGAGCATGACATTCTCATAGAAGGCGGCAATGCAGGTTTCAAGGGAGGTCGTCCGAGAGACGAACCCCGCAGCATCCTTGCCCGGCGTGGTGAAACCGGCGAGGTGTTGTGGAAAGGCGGTGACTTTACCCTGCCGGGAGCGCTGCGCGGCGAGATGCTGATACCCGGAACTCCGGGTAATGCGATCTCCCTGCTGACCGGAGAGACCTGGATGCGTGAACAGCCGCATACCGGCAGGAGCAGCGGCTGGAACTATTCGCGCGGCAAGGCCTGCAGTCAACTGAACGCCAGTAAACACCTCCTTTTATACCGTTCCGGATATGCTGCGTACTTTGACCTGGAGCACGACACAGGCACGGGGTTTCTCAGCGGGTTCAAGTCGGGCTGCACGGCTAATTTAATTGCGGCCGACGGTGTGCTGAACGCCCTGGATTACACCCGGACATGCACCTGTAATTACGCGCATCAGACATCTCTGGCCATGATCCATATGCCGGACGACTCGAACATCGAGTTCTGGACCCGCTATGACGCTTCCCGACCGGATCCGACTAACCAAGGCCTGAACTTCGGCGCCCCCGGCCGGCGAGTCGATGTCGCGGGGTCGGAACGGATCTGGTACGACGAAGCGGGAACTGACCGCCGTCACCCCTCGGCGATCAAAAACAACGACGACGACGGCCTCGACTGGGTCGCGGCCTCCATTCGCGAGATCGACAAC
>PUMZ01000349.1 GCA_003551565.1 Candidatus Brocadiaceae bacterium
TAGTCAGACACTGTCGTACACAATGCTTGACGGAGGAACGGTTACTCGCTTTGTTCACTACATAGAACGAAACGCAGTGATAGCGAGATGCTTGGTTATAAGTTATCTCTCTATGGAAATAGACGTTGTGGGTCAAGATAAAGATCTGCTTGATGTAGTCGCCGTGAACCTCACATTCATGTTCCCGATATTCGGCGTTGTTGAAGCAGACACCGATCATCTCCCGAACCAAGGCACTGACAATAAAGAGGACACAGCTGTCCATACTAGAAACAGGGTCGTCGATTACGACAATCTTGTCCTTGCTGACATCGCTATGGGTATGGCTTCCTCGAACGAGATGATAGAAGTACAGAAACGCGATAAAATTGCGCTCGCCCTCGCTCAGTCCAGTGGCAACTTGGCCGTCTTGGCGGATCACTTCATAGGTATTTTGTTCACCGCGCTTTTCACGCAAAGTGAAACCTTGAAAACCCGACTCGCGAAGAAGAAGGTTTATACTGGTGATGGTTGGGGCGGTGCTGACCCTCTGCTTATTTAGGTCTGCTATTGCTATCTCCAAGTCCCGGGATGCTTTGGCGCCATCAGTTATGAGTTTCCTCAGAACGGCCACCTCGTCGTCAAGAGTCTTGCGTTTCGACTTATAGGCTGAGATATCCCGCTGAAGCATAAAGGCGATCAGTTCCCAGACGCTCGTGGTACATTCCGTCTGTTTCTGCTGCTTTGCGCCTACGATAGCGTTGTTGGCTTGGATCTGCTTGTTGAACCCGTCAATGAGAGCATTTATCTCATCGCGTAGCGTGTTTACGTCTTCAAGTAGGAGTATGGAGGACGGCTCTTTCAGCTTGTCCGAAATCCGCTGTATGTTGACTTCAATTGTTTTCTCCAAAAGAGCGAGTTTGGTTTTGTATTCCGTTAAATCGAGTTTCGGGAAGGCGTCCTGCATATTTGCATGCAAAGTGTTAAGAAAACCCTGCATATCGCTTGCGTAGTCTTCGTGAAAGCGCCGGAGGGCATCGATGTCTTCTTGATACTGACCATCAAAACATGCGGCAACTTGCTCTTCAAAACCGTTGGGCAGTTTCTGTTGGCAATAAGGACATTTACCTTCTGGAGTTTCGGCGAAACGTTCATGACCTTGGCGCACCCAGTCCGTGGCGTTGATTGCTTCGATGAAGCCTGCAAAAGGGGTATCGCTACTGCTGCTGATGGACTTGCCGAGCAGCTCGAAGCCGAGGGAGCCTTTCAGTGTCGCAGCGTCACCGGGCGATCGAAACTCTGGATATGTAGCTGCGTTCGGGTCAAACGCCGTTTCATATAGGTTTCTCAGTTCTTTGACATCATGCTGGGTTGGGTTGCCCACTTGCAGGACTCTCTCCGCAAACTTAGCCTTTCGCTTAAAGGTATTCTGGGTCGCATCGAAGTCATCTCGGATGGTTTTAGCTTTATCCCAACAGGTTTCTTGAAAACTCGTAAGAAGTCTGTCCCGTTCGGCTTCCTTACGTTCCTTAGCTGTGGTGTTGTCGCTGTTTAGTATTTCTTGTTGGGCCCGTTGTTCAGAAATCTCCCCAATCTGGGTCTCTATCGCAATGTTCTGCTCACCTACGGTGAACACACCTTTAAGGTTGCCGTAGCTACGAAAGTTCGCCTCGACAAACTCCCGATTATAGACCAAAACGGAATAATCGGCAGAAGACTTGCCCTGTTGCCAATCAAGCCCCCTGTCAGAGAGGATTTCCTTAGCAATTGTAGATTTCCCTGTGCCGTTATTGCCATAGAAAAAATTGATTAATGTCGGTTCTACCGGAACGCCGCTGAACGTGGCGGTGTTGAGTGTGATCTTCTGAACTGCCGAGGTCATCTTTGTGTTCATCTTCATTGTCCTCCATGAGATGCCGTGGCGCCGGACACGAGGCTGTATCGCCGTAGTTTCTTCATCGCCATCTCCAATGCAGAGCCTAGCGATAATCTCCTGGACTGCGATACTCTGCAGGTAATCGCTCACCCGGTACAGGCTGTTTGTTACCTTTTGGGGGATTTGCTCCTATGCCGCCCACCGGTTGCTTGCTTCTTCTCCGAACTAAGCTGCTTCGTCACATCGTCTTGGGACTCAATGACATATCGGATCGGTTGCTGAATATGGCGCCCGTCACGTATGTGTACATCCCTTCCTTTAATGTCTTTGCCCGCCGCGTTTCGGTCAACGACGAAGACACCTTCATCAAGTCACGTAGGAGTGTGGCGAGTACACCCGTTCCCCTTACTTATCGTTACTGCCAGTCATCCTTGTCAGCCTGTACTCACTGCTCGAGCACGTCTGGCACCTGTTGTACTAACGCTCATGAAATTCATTCGATTTACTCCTTAATCTTACCCTGTCGCACCCATTCATCAACTTCAGAAATTTTAAATTTATATCGCTTGCCTGCTCGGTAGAACGGCAACTTTCCTTCTTTGACCCAAGTTCGAACTGTGTCCTCACTCAGGCTGAGATGAGCGGCTATATCTTCAAGATTCACCCACTTCTCGGGCGTTTTGTTTTCTGGCTCGTGGCTCATCGGGTATCCTCCATTCTTTTCGTTCACATTAGTAGCACATGTATTTGGCTGGAATAAGAGTGTTGGATGCGGTTCTGATGGCTTTTGGTTGGGATCATGTAGTGCCAAACCCGTTAAGTCCTGCAATCCGCAGCTCGTATAATAGGTCGATCCTCTTGATTGTCCAGTGGGTTCGGCTGAGCTCGTTTATATGTGGTCTGCCATCAAGCGCAAGCTCTCGAAAAATCTCATTCAACCAATGCTGTGGTAATCCGCCAAGCTTTTGAAACTCAATCCGAATACCATTGCTTTGTACACAAACATCTGTAACGAAGCCGTAATAGGCGATTTGCTCTGTGTTCGCCTTATCAAGTTCACTCATAAACAAAGACGGAAATGTCTTTATTCGTGCCTTTGCTGGCTCACTCAATGACGCAAGCTGACTTTTGAGGTCTGGATCAATGGATTCTGTCAAAGCACGATCGGGCGGCACGAAGAATCGACCATTATCAAAAGTTTCGCCACCAACAATGAACAGGTTATAGTATTCGCTACTGCGAACGGCAAGATAGGTCTGCAGTTGGGCTATTATTTGGTTCTGCCCACCGGCAGGGTTAACACCGCTGTTCAGTAAGATTATGTTCGTGTTGGCGATGA
>PUMZ01000229.1 GCA_003551565.1 Candidatus Brocadiaceae bacterium
CGTTGTCGGTTCCCGTCTCGATGTCATCATATTTGATGGCATAAAAGTTATCGCCATCGAGCGCAATAGACAGGTCCCTGCGCACATCATGTTCGGCATACCTTTCGTAAAGGGTTTCGGTTGGTGCAAACTCCCTTCTTCCGCTCAGCGAGGTGGGGAAGAAATACTCTGCAAGCCGGTTTCTGGCCTGTTCATAGAAGTCCACTTCAAAGATGCTTTCGTTATTGCTTCCATCGGCAAACAGGGTTTCGAAGGGCACCAGTTCCAGCCCGTAATCTTCGATGACGGCCGAAGCTTCTTCTGCGGCGGTGGAGAGCTGTGCATCCTGCCCGGTGATGGCGTATTCAAAGAGGCTGACCCTTGCTCTCAGTGCCTGCGCGGCAGCCCTGGATGCCAGTCCCTGTTCCACGCTGGTTCGCAGGTGGTCTTCGGCAAAGTCGAGGTCGTCGTGCACCTGCAGGTATACCTCGGCATAGGGTCTGCGTGGCACGTTGAGGTCGTCTTCATCTTCCGTGGCGGGCTCGGTGCGGATGGGCACGGGGCCGAACATGCGCACCAGGTCGAAATGGGCCAGGGCGCGCAGGAATTTCAGCTCCGCGAGGAAGGCATTGGCCTCCTCTTCGCTAAGCTCATCCACGTGGGGGATTTGTGCGATCGTGTGGTTTGCCCGGTTGATCACCCGGTAGATGGCCGACCAGGTTCCTTCCACGATCACGTTGTCGGCCAGGATGCTGTTGTTGTCCATCTGGTTATACCCCGCCGTGGTCCCTGTCCAGGTGAGGTTGTCGGCTGACAGGTCACCGGCCACGAGGAAGTTCCGGCCATAGTAGCCGGCCGCCTGCAGCGCAGAGTAGGTGCCGGTGATGGCACTTTCGACGTCGGCCCTGCTTTCAATGGCATCTTCGCCCGGGATGCTGTGATAGGGCTCCACGTCCAGCACGTCGCATGCGGAGAGCACAAAAACCAGCATAAAGGGCAGTAAAATTATTTTTTTCATGATATATCTTTGATTTACTTGTTTTTACAATGCGTCCGGGTGCCAGTCCTTCCGGTTCTTTGCCTTTGCTTTTTCGTTCAGGCAACAGGCCCGGGGCACCTCTTTTCTGGCTTTATATGTCGAGGCTGAGCCCGAGTGAAATGGTACGTACCTGCGGGTGGGTAAAGAAGTCGGTGCCCCTTCTGAGGTCATCGGCGCCGGCATAATTCACTTCCGGGTCCATGCCGCTGTAGTTGGTAAAGGTGAGCAGGTTTTCGCCGGAAACGAAGACCCGTGCACTTCTCATGCCCATCCTGGCCACCACGTCCGGGTCGAACCGGTAGGACAGCCTCATGTTTTTCACTCGCAGGTAGGAGCCATCTTCAATGAAGCGGCTGGATATCCTGTTGTTATTATTCGGGTCCAGCTCCGTAGCCCTTGGGATGTCTGTCTCATCGCCAGGTTGTTGCCAGCGGTCAAGTACGGCAGTGGTCTGGTTGTCTGAGCCCTTCATGGACTCGATATAGATGCGGGTACCGTTGAAAATGTCGTTGCCATAAGAGAACTGCAGGAAGACACTCAGCTCGAAGTTCTGATACCTAAACCGGTTGGTAAGGCCCCCGGTGAAGTCTGGGTTGGGGTCTCCGATTTTTGTCCGGTCTTCCGAGGTGACCTGTCCGTCACCGGTGATGTCGGCAAACACGATGTCGCCGGTCGAAGGGTCTACGCCCAGGCTCTTGTATCCGTAAAAGATGCCGATGGGTTCCCCTTCCCTCACGCTGTTGCTCCCCCTGCCGAGGTTATCCAGGGGCTGGCCCTGGTACAGCTCGAGCACCTTGTTGCGGTTTCTGCTGATGTTGAAGTCGGTAGACCAGGAGAACACCGTATTGTCGATGTTAACGGTGCTCAGGGTGAACTCGATGCCCCGGTTTTCCAGTTCACCGATGTTTGAGGTGATGCTGCCATATCCCGTGGTATAGGATATGGGGCGGCTAAAGAGCAGGTCTTTGGTGTGGTTGTAGTAGTAGTCGACGCTCATTTCGATGCGGTCGTCATACAGGCCCACATCCACGCCCGCGTTGTACTGGTAGGTTGTTTCCCATTTGAGGTCTGGGTTGGCGATGCCACGGGGGAAGATCCCGGACTGTCCGAGGTAGTTGGCGCCACCGCCGTAGAGTGAGAGGTAGGCAAAGTCGGGGATGCCGTCGTTACCGGTGATGCCATATCCGGCACGCCACCGCAGCTCACTTATGGGGGTTCCCCAGGCGCGGAAGAAGTCTTCTTCTGACATGCGCCAGGCCACGGATGCGGCCGGGAAGAAGCCGTAACGGTTTTCATCCCCAAAGCGTGAAGATCCGTCATAGCGTGCAGTAAAGGAGAGGATATAGCGGTAGTCATAGTTATAGCGCATCTGGCCAAAGAAGGAGTTCATCCCGCGGTCTGTGGCATTGGCTGCAGCTTCTGATATGGTGCCTGCCTCTGCCACATACTGAAAGTAGGCGTTGGGAAAGTCTACACCGCGGATAAAGGAGTTGCGGCGTTCAAATCGTTCAAAGGAATAGCCGCCGAGCATCTCCATGTTGTGTACGTCGTCGAAGGTGTTGACGTAGCGCAGGGTGTTATTAGACACGATATTGAGCACGTTGCTCAGGCCTTCCAGGCCGATGCCGTTGGAGCGGGCACCCTGGCGCGTGGTGGCCGGGTCATAGCTGTGCTCGCGCAGGCTCAGGTAGTCGAAGCCCCAGGTGGTATTAAAGGTAAGGTTGTCGAGGATGCGGTAGTTGGCGAAGATGTTTCCGATGGTGCGGTAGTTATGTGCTTCGTTGATGGCTTCCTTTCCGATGGCCACCGGGTTGGCAAAGGGGGCGTCTTCGTTGTAGGTCCCGTCCTGATTAAAAACCGGATAGATGGAGGGGTTGGCGATGGCGTTGGCCAGCGGCGCATTGAGCGACTGGTCGCCTTCCACCCTGTTGTTGAGGGCATAGGACACCCCCACGTTCATGCCGATGTCGAGGCGTTCATTGACCGTATGGTCGAGGTTAAGCCGGCCGCTCAGCCGCTCGTATGAGGTGCCGATCAGCACCCCTTCCTGGTTCAGGTAGCTTCCCGACACATAAAACTGGGTTTGCTCGTCGCCGCCCCTGGCGGAGAGCTCGTAGTTCATCGTCGGGGCGGTCGACAGCACCTCGCTGAGCCAGTCGGTGTCGACCATGGCC
>PUMZ01000079.1 GCA_003551565.1 Candidatus Brocadiaceae bacterium
AAAAAATGTTGGTGTACGTAAAAAAGTCGTTTGCCTTTGCCGTATGTCGTTGCCGTTTTATTAATTCTTTATTGCTTTTCCTTTTCTTTCTTCGTGCTCTTGGTGCTCTTTGTGTGATGCCGGCCGTTTCCGTTACAGCCCCCCGCCGGCCCTGCGCCGGTGGAGCGAGAGATTCCTCAGCTGCACGCGAGGCCCCGAATGGGCAGCGCCTCCGCCCTGTCACGCCCCTCCGGGGCTGGGCGTGGACAAGCGCTACGGTTTCCCGCAGCTCACTCCGTTCACCGCGGGCTACTGCTGTGACGCCCCTGTCGGGGCTTACCGCAAAAGATGCCCGGGGAAACGCTTTCGTTCAGGCCCGGAGGGCCGATTTCAACAATAGCCCCGGGCGACCGGAGGGAGTCCGGGGGTAACGGGGAACACGCAATACAACCAGCCCCGCAAGGGGCGAAACAAAATCCCGGATGCGAAGGTTGTTGCGCCCCTCCGGGGCTGGGCGTGGACAAGCACTACGGTTCCCCGCGGCTCACTCCGTTTACCGCGGGCTACTGCTGTGACGCCCCTGTCGGGGCTTACCGCAAAAAATGCCCGGGGAAACGCTTTCGTTCAGGCCCGGAGGGCCGATTTCAACAGTATCGCGCTTGTTTCACGCGTGCCCGGTGGTGCAGATGTGGCAGAAAGCAAACGCCGTTTGTCCGCATTAAGGCCCGAAGGGCCGATCTCAACAATAGCCCCGGGCGACCAAAGGGAGCCCGGGGTAACGGGGAACACGCAATACACCAAGCCCCGCAAGGGGCGAAACAGAATTCCGGATGGAAAGGCTGTCACGCCCCTCCGGGGCTTGTGTTGACTTGCCGTGGCTTGTATCCCCTGGGGTACCAACGGCATGCGGGCGGGGACGCCCGCGTTCCCGGGAAAGCTTTCCCGCAGCTCACTCAGTCCACCGCGGGCGACTGTTGCCGTCGCCCCTGCCGGGGCTCACCCCAATAGAGACCCGGAAAAACCTTTCGTTCAGGCCCGGAGGGCCGATTTCAACAATAGCCCCGGGCGACCGGAGGGAGTCCGGGGGAAACGGGGAACACGCAATTCAACCAGCCCCGCAAGGGGCGAAACAAAATCCCGGAAGCAAAAGTTGTCACGCCCCTCCGGGGCGGGCTGCCTCCTCTCCCCTGAGGGCGGATACCATGTCCCTGCAAATTGACTGCTGACGCTTGACAGCTGCGAAAGCAGGCATGTATAATTATTTGTGGCGGCATTCCGGTGATCGCAGGAATTTATTGCCCGGCAACCGGATGGGATGGGTCGGCTTGTAATCCCAATCCGGACAAGCCGGAACGTGGAATGAGGAATTGTTGTTCCGTCGCCTTTTTTTGCTTTGTGAGAAATGCAGGTTAGACACCAACGTGGACGTATGTCGCTATGATTCAGAAAGTTATTACCAAGCGCAGTTTGTCTGATCTCACCCCGCATGACGATCTTTCTTTCTGGCGCTCCCGCCCGCCTTCGGAGCGAATCGCTGCCGTTGAATCCCTGCGTCGACAATATCATGGAAGTACAACCAGACTTCAGAGATATGCTCGTGTTGTTGAACGAGAAAGAAGTTGAGTATCTGATTGTGGGTGGATACGCACTGGCATTCCACGGCGCACCCCGTTTCACGGGGGACATCGATATTTTTGTGCGCCCGGAATCGGAGAATGCATCCCGTGTTCTGGAGGCTCTGGCCGCATTTGGATTCCGCTTCCCGAATTTGACGGCTGCAGATTTTGAGAACCCCGACAGGGTCGTGCAGCTTGGCGTGCCGCCGGTCCGCATCGACATTATCACTTCCATCTCCGGCGTATCGTGGGACGAAGCAGCGGCGGCCAGAGAACAGGGGTACTACGGCGATGTTCCGGTCTGCTATATCGGACTGCGGGAATACATCAAAAACAAACGATCGGCGGGACGCAAGAAAGATCTGGCGGATATTGAAGCGCTCGGCGAGAACTGACCCAGCCGAACAACGTCTCCCCCACCGGCCGCGCCGGTGGTGCGAAAGATTCCCCTGCTACGAGCCCCCGCCGGCGCCGATGATCCCCCGCTCCTCCAGCTCCTCAACGCTCCTCCGGGTGGCTCCCCTGTTGGCGATAACCGCACGTTGCGCCCTGCGCCCGAGGGCACGGGCACGGGCCCTGTTTTTCAGCAGCCGATGAAGCGTCTCCCGCAATTCGCTCAGGTTCCTGACAACTTCCACCGCACTGGCGGCGCACAGAACTTCCATTTCCGGCCGGAAATTGCCGGTATGCGCTCCGACCACAACCGCTTTGCCCAGTGCGGCAGGCTCCATCATGTTTTGCCCGCCGCCCGGCGGGAAAAGACTCCGGCCGACAAACGCCACTGTGGCCAGCGCATAGCATGGAACCAGTTCACCGATGGTATCGACAATGATGACGGTGTCCTGGCTCACCGCCCCGTCTCTGTTCTCCAGTTCGGTCTTGCGTTCGGCCATGTACCCGCTTTTGCGAAGGGCTTTCGCGACCCGGCCGGCACGCTCGATATGCCGGGGCGCTATGACAAGCCGCAGCGACGGATGGTCGCGGCGCAGGCTGCGCCATGCATCCGCCAGTGCCGTCTCCTCCCGATCATGGGTACTCCCGCCGACCAGCACTCCCTCGCCCGGCTGAATCCGGAACGTTTTCATCAATCGGGAGATGGAATCATTATTGCCGGTCGTATCCAGAGCCTCGTATTTCAACGATCCCGTCTCCGTGATCCTCTCCCCGTCGATTCCGGCGTATTCAAAACGCCCGGCGTCTGTCCGGCTCCGGGCGCAACACAGTTTGATCGCCTCACGGGCTTGCGGCAGCAGACGCAGCAAGCAACGCACCAGCCGCGAAGAAAGTTCGTTCATTCTGCCGTTCAGTATCGCTACCGGGATACGCCGCCGGTTGCATGCAAGGAGCATATTGGGCCATATTTCCTGCTCCACAAGCAGCAGTGCAGAGGGTTTGACGCGCTCCAGGGCGGCGTTGACGCAGAAAGAGAGGTCGCATGGAAAGAAAAAAACGCCATCCCCCGGGTACAATTCGCGCAACCGTTCGACCCCGGTATCGGTGCAGGAGGAAAAGACGATATCCGTGCGCGGATATTCGCTCCGGATCCATTCGACAAGCCGAAAAGGGATGGAGGCTTCCCCGACACTGGCGCAATGGATCCACAACCTGTTCCGCCGGGACGGCAGGCGGGGTACAAACCCCAACCGGTGCCGGAGCCCGGCCCGGTAACGGCGTGAGCGCGGCGCCATGAAAAGCCAGCGCGGAGAAATGAGCACTCCGAACCATGCATACAGTGCATTGAGAATGGTTGATGTCATAATATACCACTATCAATCGCGGATACGGGTGAAAAACGCCTTCCACTCTGAAGACAACAGAAACCCCTAACGCACGGGGCGGAATCAGCAGGGAGGCGCGCTATATGGTGCCGCATTCTTCCGCAACGGCACGGTATGCGGCAAGGGTTCCGATATCGCGCACTCTCTCATCCGTAATGATGGCAAAAATTCGGCTCCGCGGCGCCAGCCATGCCATGAAATGGCCGGGAGCATCCGGGTCGTTCCCTTCCTCAAGGTATGTATGCACGGCATCGATTGCGCCGGGGGCAAAGACATAATACGGCGGCACGACCAGGTCGCTCGGCGGGCGGGCGGATTTTTCGACAAAACGCAGCACCCGGCCTTCGCCGTCCACCGTTACGACACCTTTCCTCCGGAGCTCTGCGCGGTCTTTGAGACGGTATGCGAACACGGCGCTGGCGCGGCGCTCCCTGGCCAGGTCGATTGCAGCGGTGATATCGAAGTCGGCGATATTGTCGGTGCCGGCAACGTAAAGGAACCCGGATCCGTCAATCCCGGCCGCATCGAGTGCAAACTTGATGTCCCCGACCGCTCCAAGGCGGTTCTCGTTGGAATCGGTACCATCGCTTAAGATTTCTACGGGCCGTGACCCCGGCGGCCGCGAACCGGCCCAACGTCGAAACTGGCCGGCAAACCGTTCGTTTGTGACAAGGTAAAAATTCTTGATATCCCCATGGGTCTGGAGCGCTTCAATGTTGTGATCCAGGATCGTTTTCCCGGCCACCGGCAGCAGGGCCTTCGGCCGGTCTTTTGTGAGCGGATACAGACGGGTTGCATAACCGCCTGCCAGGAGAATAACATCCATCGTTTCATGCCTCCCCGGTATTGTTTCGCTGTTTTTAATTCTTTCCTGTCGGGATCGTTCTCTAGTGCTTACTTGCATAACTAAGGATAATCTTTGGTTATTTGATTTTTTACCGCAGAGATCGCAGAGTGCGCAGAGAACGGCTTCTATAAGGTTAAAGATTGCGATTGGCAATGGCATTCATAGTCTTTTTCTTGAGCCCGCGAAACGGGCGAGACATTTTTCGCCCCGGGCTCCCTCTGGTCGCCCGGGGCGACGCTTGAAGCGGCCTTTCAGGCCTTTTCGGCCGGTCTCCTGGCCCGAAGCCAAACAAATCACAAATTCAAAAGATCACGCCGGCGTTCAAAAGTCCACGCGGGTCAAAGACGTGTTTTATACGCTCCATCGCCGCCAGTTCCTCCGCCTCGAACTGCAGCCGCAGCATCGTTCTTTTCAGGCGCCCGACGCCGTGTTCGGCAAAGACGCTGCCCCCCATCGCAACCACCTCCGTGGCAAGACGGTCATAAAGCTCCTTCGCCGTTTCCATCTCGGCCCCCGACGCCGGAAGTATGTTCACATGCAAATGGTTGTCGCCGATATGTCCGAAGATGGAATGGCGGAGTCCCGAATCCGTCAGTTCCCTGCGGTAGAGTGCCATAATCTCGCCCAGGCAAGCATCGGGTACGGCCATATCGGTCCCGATCTTATGGATGGCAGGGTCCTCCTGCTTCAGCGACGCTATGATGGAGTTGACCGCCTCCGGCGCCGCATGCCGGAAGGCTTTCATGGCGCGCATCTGAGGCTGTGAGAACTCCGCCCATGTCGTCTCCGGGGCGCCGCCCGCCGCGTTGATCCGCTCCGTCAACATGCTGAAGACAGTCCTGAATTCATCATCCCCGTCGAAGGCGGCTTCGAGGTACACGACGCAGCCGGCGTCTTCGGGCAGAGGCGGCACATTGCTTGACGCCCCGCTTTTTGCCCGCAGCCCGCGCAGCATTTCCAGCGCATTGGGCCCGATGTATTCGATCGCCAGAAGGGTGACATCCTCCAGGCGCCTCAACCCCCTGACCATGTCGATTGCTTCGGCTTCGCCGGGCAGGAAGATGGTGGCAAAAAGCCGTTCCGGAGGCGCAAAGCTGAGGCGCAGCTGCGCCTGCGTTATAATGCCCAGCGTACCTTCACTGCCGATAAACAGATCGACCGCGTCCATATGCTTGCCGGCGTAATACCCGGCCGTGTTCTTGGTCGAGGGTCTGGCAATATCCGGGACCTCGATCTTTGCCTGCGAACCGTCGGACCGCCTCAGGAGGAACTCTCCATCCTCGGCAACGCAATCGCCGCGGCGCATATCCAGAATTTCTCCCGTGGCTGTAACCACCCTGAGAGACTCCACCCATTCCCGTGTCGTCCCATAATAATAGGAACGCGCGCCGCTTGCGTTTGTGGCGATCGTCCCCCCTATCTGGGCGGACACTTCGGTGGGATCGACCGGATAAAACAGCCGGCCCGGCCGGGCCTCGAGTATTTTCAACCCGGACTCCCTGCCGGCCGCGTCCTGCCAAGGAAACTCGTGCGGCCTGGTGTTGTGCAGGGCCTCCTGCAGTTCCGAAAGGACCAATCCGGCCCCCACAGTGATACGGAACCCCTGATCGCCTTCCCGCTCGCAAAAGCTCAGTCCACCCGCATTGTTGATACGCTCCATCGATATGACGGCCTCCGACTCGACCGGCACGGCTCCGCCGACGATGCCCGTCCGCGCACCGGCAACGGAGATCCTCATGTTCTTGCGCGCGCACTCCTGCACCGCACCGCAAAGCTGTTGTTCATTCTCGGGGAAAAAAACCACCTCCACCCCCTCGGCCGTTGTCCGGCTCTCGTCCGTCAAAAAAGCGCGCAGCTCCTGCGCGATCCGTGACGGGCCCACGGTGGCGGGACAGCGCTCGACGGATTCGGGTCGTTTCGCTTCGATCAGGTTCACCGGGATTTTTTCCTCCTGTCATCTTCAATCGTCCGGATCAGCCGCGGGATCACGGCCCGCAGGTCGCCGACAAATCCAAAATCCGCCACCTCGAAGATCGGGGCGCCGGGATCGCTGTTAATCGCCACGATGGTCTCTGCGCTCTGCATTCCAACCAGATGCTGAACCGCCCCGGAGATGCCGCAGGCGACGTATAATCGCGGTTGCACCACCCTGCCGGTCTGACCGATCTGGGCGGCGTACGGTGCCCAGCCCGAATCAACCGCCGCACGGCTGGCCCCCACCACCCCGCCGAGTGCACGGGCGAGCTCCGCAATTATTTCAAACCCCTCCGCACCACCGACCCCTCCCCCGCCGGCCACAATCACGTCGGCTTCGGACAGATTGGCGCCCCCCTCTTGCTGCACTGTCTTGCGCAGGAGCTGAACCCGCCTGCACCCCAATGCGCCGGAGGGCTGCCACGCAACCACCTCCACGTCCCGGGCGTCCCCGGGGTCGGGCCGGGCCATCACCCCGGGCCGCACCGTTGCCATCTGCGGCCGGTGCTCCGGACACTCGATCGTCGCCATGACGTTTCCGCCGAATGCCGGACGCGTCTGCAACAGGACACGCCGCCGGGAATCCACCTCCAGCCCCGTGCAATCCGCCGTAAGCCCCGTATGCAGCAACGCCGCCGTGCGGGGGAAGAAAGCACGCCCGTTGGCAGTGGCGCCGCAGAGCAAGATCTCCGGCTTCCGCTCGCCGGCCAGTTCGGATAAAACAGCGGCGTGCGTCTCACTGATGAAGTCCTTCAGCTCCTCGTGGTCGACAATGTAGATCCTGTCCAGAGGGAACCGGCACAGATCCCCGGCAACATGATCCAGTCCGTGGCCCATAACGACCACAGAGAGCTCGGTGGAAAGCGCATCGGCAAGCCGCCGGCCCCTGCCGATCAGCTCGCACGAGACCGGGACGATCCCGGCGCCGGACTCCTCCCCACTCAACTCCACCACCACCCAGACCCCCCGCCACCGGCGGAGGTCGGAAACAGAATCACTCCGGACCGGTTCTTCGACCTCCAGGGCCGCTTCAGGGCATATTTTTACGCAGGCGCCGCAAAGCACACACTCTTCGCCGACCCGCAACAGCCCGTCGCATACACGCAGAGCGTCAAACGGACACGCCTTCACGCAACGCTCGCACAACGTACACTTTTCATGGATGATCCGCAACTCGCTCATGAACACCCGCCTTGAGATTTGTCCGCCCGTGATGCCACCTGCACGCAATTAACCGCCTTGCCGGAAAACCGGCTTCACCGGAACCGCTCACCAACAATCAATTTCCATTCAACATCTTACAGATGATCCGGCAAAATGAACATCCCGGCCCGAGACGTTCCCTTGCATGCCACAGCGATATATGATAATAATATAAGGGTAATTTTTCAATGTAAGCATGGTATTATGAATATACCTGCGGCTTGCGGATTGTTCCATTATAATATCATTCTTTCCAGAACGGACCTTGAAAAAGAATGAATACAATCTAGGGAAAAAAGAATGCATGCAATAAAAATCATCGTATTGGGCTTATGCACCGTCATACTCGTTTCCTGCCAGAACCCCGAGAAGGGAACAACCGGAAGCCCCCCGGAGCTTCGTGCACGGGCCAGAGCGAAACGCGTCCAGGCAGCGGGACTGCGTGAGGATATTGCCGGCATTGACCGGACGATCGCCGGTTACAGGGAGAGGCTCGAAACAATCCAGCGCCATCTGGACGAAACCGATTCCCGGATCCGGGAGCTGGAACCGTATGTCGGCGAACTGGAGGAGGAACGGGAAAAGTTGCCGCCCTACGAAGCATATATCAGGACACAAACGCTCAAGCGCTGGCAGAACCGGCTGGATACGGCCCGAAAACAGCGATCAACCTACCTGTCACAGAAAAACATTCTGAAGGAACAGATCAGCCGGCAGGAAGACGTGCAGGACGCGCACCGAACAAACGCCGCAAAATTGGCACGCCGGGCGGACATGCTGGATCAACTGGCCGCGAAACTGGAGCCGGATTGGCCGCCGCCGGAGCCGGATTTCTGGTCCCGGTGGTAGGCGCTTAATTCTTTTCAAAAAAAATTTGAAAAGAAGGTGTTTGAAAAATCTGAAAAATTAAGCGGCAGGGGTTATCAGGTCGGGGAGGATTCGGTCATGTATGAAAGCACAAAGGACGATTTCGATCCCGATAGCGATCCCGTCTCCTCGTAAAAGCCGTATACCACGAACCCTCCCCATGCAAAAACGCAAAAAAATAATCGAAAAAGGTAGTGAAAATGGAGACCACAGAGACAATAAGAGAAAACGGGTAGGCGGGGACAACAGCCCGTCAAAAAAAGATTTTCCCGCCTTCATTTATCATGGTGACAGTGGCTAACGTGGCTCACTGAAACGACTACGACGAACGGCGTACGGCAAGCTGCTTCAATTTTTGCGCCAAACGACAAAAGAATGCTTTCCTATGTCAAATATCTGCGTACGAATGCCGAACTGGGTCGGGGACGCCGTCATGGCGACCCCCGTTCTGCACGCGTTGCGGAACGCCCATCCCGCATCACGGATCACCGCCGTCATTGATGCCGGCATTCAAAAAGTCCTTCAGGGTTCTCCGGCTCCGGACCGGGTGATTCCGTACAACAGGAATCATTCTGGAGCAAAGGCGGCAGCCGAATTCCTGCGTTGCACATCGGCAGTCCGGAACGAGCGGAGCGATCTGGCCATACTGCTTCCCCACTCCTTCAGTTCCGCCCTGATGATGCGCCTGGCCGGCATACCGGAACGCATCGGTTACAGGCGCGACATGCGGGGACCGCTCCTCACCTGCGCGCTGCCGCGGCCCGCAGACGAAAGCGGACGTTTTGTGCCGAGCTATATGGCAGGTTACTACCTCAAGCTCGCAGAAGCGGCGGGAGCCGAAAGCAGCGACATTCATCCCCGTCTGGCATTTACCGATGCGGACATGGAATCGGCGGAAAAGATTATGAGGCGCTCCGGCATGGATCCGCACGCCGTTGTTTTCGCGATCCATCCCCATGCCGGATACGGTCCATCGAAGCTGTGGCCCGAAAAGCATTTCAGCACCCTGGCAGCTATGCTGCACGAGGATTTCGGCGCCCAGATCGCTTTCGTCGGAAGCCCCGCCGCCACCGGCATTGTCCGCAGGATAAGGGACGCCCCCCCGGCCGCCGGCCTCCCCACGTTCGACCTCACCCGCTGCGGGGTCGATTTGCACCTGCTGAAATGCGTAATCAGTCGCTGCCGGCTGCTGGTCTCCACCGATTCCGGACCACGCCACTACGGAGTCGCCCTCGACATACCGACCGTCTGCATCATGGGACCGACCCACCCCGCCTACAGCGGCAGCGGACTGCCCCACGACGCGGTCGTGCGGATCGGCACGGAATGCGGTCCCTGCCAGAAAAAGAACTGCCGCACCGACCACAGGTGCATGAGGAGAATATCGCCCGGGATGGTTCTCACCCGGTGCAAACAACTGCTCGATGCGGAAGACGAACAACAGATCCCACGGAACGGACATGGTTGAATACATCATCGACGGCTGCAATGTCATCAAGTCCATCGCGACCGATCGGAAAACCAATGATTTCGAATGCCGGAAAAGTGATTTCATCGCACGCCTTCAGGCCTACCGGGCCGGCAAGCAGGTGGGGATAACCGTTGTGTTCGATTCACGCTACCCATCGGTGGAGTGCTCCGGCCGGGTGAAGGTGGTTCACGCACGGGACGCCGACCGCAGGATCGCCGCCGAAGCCGGGAAAAGGAAATCTCCGCTCTCCCTCACCGTCGTAAGCAACGACAGGGCGCTGCTCAGAGAAATCAAGGATATGGGCGCAAAAAGCATGTCCGTTGAGGAATTCGATGCTTTTCTGACCAGAAGCCTCGCAAGGGAAACGGAAGAAAAAACGCCCCGGGAAAAACCGTCCGCAGAGGGTATGAGCCGGGAACAGGTCCGGCGGTGGAAGAAGGAACTGGGTCTCTGACAACGTGCCGGCGTATATATTCACTGAACCATCTGCCTGCAGCAGGCAGGCATAGGTCAGTGTTATAAGCATTCATAGAACCACAGATAAACACAGATTAACACGGATAAGACACAAGGCTAAAAAGTTGTTGCCCTTCCATAGCCTGCTTTAACCCGGCAAATCGTCTTTTTCAGGATCTCAAATACAGTCTGCATCAGAAACTTACACACAAAAATCACGCTTATCATTTGGCTTGTCTGCCGTTTATAATAATTCTTGTCGTAGATTTATGAAAATGCGGGGTAAAACGCAACCAAAAGCTCTTGCCGGTTTTCATCTGTGTTTATCTGTGTTCATCTGTGTTTATCTGTGTTCATCTGTGGTTGCTTTTCCCGGAAGAGGACTTGCGGGCCGGGGTCGCTTTCGCGCTCACCTTTTTTTCTTCCTCCTCTCCACCGCCACCCTGTTACGGCCCGCTTTTTTTGCCCTGTACAACGCTTTGTCGGCCGCCTCGATCACCTCGGCCACGGAAGTCCTGAATTGGGTTGAGGCGGCGATTCCGGCACTGACGGTCACCTTCACCGTCTTCCCCCGCTGGCGTTTTGTTTTAGTATGCTGCAGTGTTATACGCTCGGAAGCCACTTTTTTCAACAGACTCTCCACGGACCCGCAGACCTTATTGTGCGTCTTGCGCGGCTGAACAATTGCAAACTCTTCCCCCCCGTAACGGAAAACACGTCCCTTACCGAACCTCTGAAACAATTTGCCGATACGACGCAGCACCTCATCGCCGGCCTGGTGCCCGTATTGATCATTCAACGCCTTGAACCTGTCGATGTCCAGCATTGTTATGGTATAGGTCTTGCCCAATTTTGCCACCGCATCATCGAAAGCCCTCCTGTTGGGAAGGCCGGTCAGTGGATCGGTGAACACCTTATTCCAGGCCGAGAAATAAAGGAAGGCGATCAAAATCAACATCTGAGCGCTGAACGTTACCGCATACATCAGCTCCGCTTCCCGCCCCTCCCTGTAGAGCAGGGTAAAAAATAATGCAACCGACAAAAACAGGCACAACGCCGCCACGTGCACTGCAACCGGACCATCCTCGCGCCGCACGGCAAACGATAGCGATACCGTTGTAACGGCAATGCAAACGGAAGCATACAACGCCGGCCATCCTCCGGGAAGAATCCTGCCGTGGAGAACGACCGATGCCGTTTCCAGATGCTGTACGAGTTCATCCAATCCATTCTCCTGCGCATAGCGCGTCACGGTCTCGAGTCGGGCTGCCAGCAGCATCAACAGAAATAGCGATGCAAAAAACAACATCCGCAGCGCACCGAACACCGACAATATTCCGCGTTCGGAGGTCACGACCGCACTGAAAAAAAACACGGACTGGAAGCTGATGACGATTAAAAAATCCTCGTCCGACAAAAGACCGCTGCGCAGGCAATAATATGTCGCCGCCAAAAAAAGGGACAACAACAGCACGCCCGACCGGTTAAAATGCAGCCCGACCATCAGCGCGGCGACGACGAGGAGGTACGGAAACAACGGCATCCATGCCACCAGCACCGCGGCCTCCCCCGAACAGGCTGCAAGAGCGGCGGCTTGATGCAGTCCCGTGAGGCAGGCTCCAGCCAATACGATATAGACCACGACGGCAAGCAGTTTTTTCATCATGACCCGCGCACAATCCGGAAGAAAAGAAACCACGGTTCCTGCAAACAATTATAGCGCCGCAGCCGGTGCGGATTGCAAATGTCCGGAAGGATATAATTTTCGGTCCTTCTCGGATTGGACCGGTCGAGGGATTCACCGGAGGGCCTGCCAAGGCTTTCTTTGGAGTGCGTGCGGAGCGACAGCGGAGCACCGCTTTCATGTTCGCGGAACCGGGAAACAAGGAAACGGCCGGCATCACACAAAGAGCACAAAGAGCACAAAGAAAAGAAAAGGAATTAATAGAAAGGATTTAACAACAGTGTGATGGGTCGCTTTTTTCAGGGTTTCAGATTCTACAGTGCGTATGTTATCTGCGCCGGAAAACGGCGGTTCACCTGCCTGCTGCAGGCAGGCGCCCCGTTTTCAGAGGGAAACCGGCGATCGGTTCCCGCTCATCCGCCGGGCCGGCCGCAGCATTTTTTGTATTTTGCGCCGCTGCCGCACGGGCACGGATCGTTGCGCCCCACCTTTTCGCCCACCACAATCGGCTCCTTGACGGCGGGCTCGCCGGCCTCCTCGGCGTGCTGTTTTTGCCGCTCGGCCTTGCGCGCGACATCGAAACGATCGTGGCGCGCCTCATCGGGCTGCCATACGCCGCTGACTTTGCGCTCACGGCGTTGCGATTCCACCCTTGCCCGGAAGAACATCTCGGTGAACTGTTCGGCGATTACGCCCATCATCTCGTCGAAATGCGCCCCCCCTTCGATTTTATAGACGATCTTGGGATCTTCCTGGGCATATCCCCTCAGGCCGATCCCCCCTTTGAGCACGTCCATGGCATGAAGATGGTCCTTCCACTTGATATCGATGGTGCGCAGCATCAGTGCCCGGCCGAATTCCAGCAGAGGCTGTTCTCCGATCTCTTCGCACCGCTCCCGGTAAATTTCAGCAATCCGTCCGAAAACGTGCCCTTCGATCGTTTCGACCGATACGGCATCGTCCGGCGGTATGCCCGGCGGCTGCTCGAACTTGCGCTCGAACCAGTCCGCAAAGCCGGCAATATCCCATTCGTCGGGCGATTTCGCGGGATCGATATACATGTCCATCGCGGCCGCGGCGGCGTCCTCGGCCAGTGCGAGGATTTCCTCATCGATCCCCTCACGACGCAACAACTTCTGCCGCCAGGAATAAATGGTCTTCCGCTGCTCGTCCATCACCTCGTCGTATTCCAGAAGGCTCTTGCGTATCTCGAAATTGTATTCCTCGACCTTTTTCTGGGCCTTTTCAATCCACCGGCTGACCATACGGCTTTCCAGCGCCATTCCTTCTTCCATCCCGGCTTTCTGCAGCCAGTTGCGCATCGCGTCCGGGGCGAATATACGCATCAGATCATCTTCAAAAGAGACAAAGAACCTGCTCGATCCGGGATCGCCCTGCCGCCCAGCACGCCCCCGGAGCTGGTTGTCGATCCGCCGTGATTCATGACGTTCGGTTCCGACGATGTGCAGGCCGCCCATCTCGGCCACTCCCGGCCCCAACCGGATATCGGTGCCCCGTCCGGCCATATTGGTGGCAATGGTGACCTGGCCCGCCTCCCCGGCCCGGGCCACGATCTCCGCCTCGCGGGCCGCCAGTTCGGGCTTGGCGTTGAGCACTTCATGACGTATGCCCTTCCTGTGTAAAAGCTTGCTCAGGTGTTCGCTCTTTTCAACGCTGGTGGTGCCCACAAGGGTCGGACGGCCTTGCCCATGCACTTCGGCAATTTCGGCCGAAACCGCCGTCCATTTCTCCTTCTGCGTCCTGTACACCACGTCCGGATGCTCCCGGCGCCGCAGCGGCAGGTTGGTGGGAACGACGACAACACCGAGGTCGTAGATTTTATGGAACTCGCCTTCCTCGGTCTTGGCCGTACCCGTCATGCCCGCCAGCTTATCATACAGGCGGAAGAAATTCTGCAGCGTGATCGTTGCAATGGTCTGGGTCTCATCCTTGATCTTGAGCCCCTCCTTGACGGTCACCGCCTGATGCAACCCGTCGCTCCACACGCGCCCCTCCATCAACCGGCCGGTGAACTCATCGACGATCACCACCTCGCCGTCCCGGATAATGTACTGTTCGCCCTGCCGGTAAAGTTCCTTTGCTTTCAGGGCCTGTTCGAGGAAATGGGGCCACTCCTGGGTCGCCTCGGTCCGCAGGCTCTCCACACCCAGCCGGCGCTCGGCGTGGGCCTCGCCCTCTTCAGTCAGCAGGCAGGTATGCTCCTTCTCCTTGACTTCGTAATGCTTCTCCGGCTTCATCTCCGCGGCGAGCTGACGGGCGGTATAGTAT
>PUMZ01000197.1 GCA_003551565.1 Candidatus Brocadiaceae bacterium
GTATAAAAGGCTCAAAGGGGACCGCTGCCTGGGGACCCGGGGACTGCAGGATCGGGAACGACTCCGGCCGATACACCGAAAGCGGCGAGAGACCGGGCGCCTTCGAGGTGATCAAAAACTTCGTCTCCGCACTGGAGGGCAGGGAAACGCTCCTCTCTCCGCTGGAAAGCACGCGCAACGTAATATTGCACAACAACGCATGTTTCAAATCCAGCGGCAGGGTCCATCCCATACCGCCGGATTCGGTCAGACGTTACCCCGTATCCACCCGCACCGGAACCACCGACACGGCAACGGAAGTGCCGGGGTTGGTCGACAATATGCAACAAGCCGCCGCGGAAGGAAAATTATTCAGTGAAATCGGGATCGAATGGGCGAAGGAAACAGAAGCAATCCCCTGCGATTTTTCCCGATTCAACCCCGGATTCCTGTGCGATTAACCGGGTCAGAATGTGAAAACAACGCAAAACAGCAGACCCCGCAGGACCGTGTTCATCTCCGCCGGAGATGCTTCGGGCGATGTGCATGCATCCAATCTGATGCAGGAACTGGCCGCAAGGGTCGGTAACGTCTCGTTCATCGGATACGGCCTCGACGGGATGATCGGCGCCGGACTCGAAGCGCTCGAAAACCGAACCGCCCCGCCGGGCGCCATGTGGCTCCACAACATGCTTTATATCAACCGTTTCAGGAGACGGATCGCGCTCGCTCGCAATCTTTTCAGAGAATTTCCTCCCGATCTCGTGATCCTGGTCGACTACGGCGGTCTTAACCTCTTCCTGGCAAAGGAGGCCGCCCGGGCGGGTCTACCCGTCCTCTATTACATCCTGCCGCAGGTCTGGGCGCACGGACGTTACAGGTTGAAAAAGATACGGAAGTGGGTCACACGCGCGGCCGTCATCTATCCATTCGAACCCCCCCTGTGCCGCAGCTACGGCGTGGATGCCGAATACGTGGGGCATCCGCTCTTCGACCGGCTTGAGTCGCGTCCGCCACGCAAGGAGAAAACACGGCATCCTTCCTGCAAGCACGGCAACAATTTGGTAGCTATTCTGCCGGGGAGCCGCCGGCAGGAGGTAAAAGCCAACCTCCCCGTCATACTCGATGCCTGCAGCATGATTGAAAAGGAATACGGTAAGCTGCGTTTTGTCGCCGCCTGCCCCGAAACCGTCAGGGACACGGCGGCCGTTATCATCAAAAACCACAGTACAGTTGTGGAGTTAAACAGCACCCGCCCGGTGGAACTTGCCCGGACGGCCGGGCTGTGCATAACCAAATCCGGCACCGTCACGCTCGAGATCGCATCGCAACATACGCCCATGGTCATACTGTACCGGATCAACCCTTTCCTTTACTTCATCGCCTCCGGTATGACCCACACGCCCTATGCGGGCATCGTCAATGCACTGGCCGGGGGAATGATATGCCCGGAAAAAATCATGTGGCGCAGCGATCCGCACTGGGTTTACCGCAGGGCGCGCCGGTTCCTGGAAGATGAGGACTACCACGCCCGATGCTCCGGCGCACTGGAATCGCTTATGGAACGCATCGGTTCGCCGGGGGCCACGCAGAAAACCGCCGGCATCGCCATTGAACTGATGCAATCAACGTATAATCGCAAGCATGACATGGAACAAAATGGGTCCGCATGCGTCTAATTAAAAAGGAAGGGTCGAAACCGGATGAGTGAAAACGATGAGACCGAAAAGGCGCTGATCGGCAGGGCGGCCGGTGGAGACAGCGAAGCCCGTGCGGAACTGGTGCGGCTTCACCAGGACTTCATATACAACGCGGTCTGCCACATGATCGACGACCGGAACTCTGCGGACGACCTGACACAATCCGTTTTTTTGAAAGCACTGGAGAATATCGGATCCTTCGAGATGCGCGCAAAATTCAGCACATGGCTTTATTCCATAATGATCAACACCGTGAGAAATTATCAGAGGAAAGAGCACACGCGTCGCAGCTTCAGCCTCGACGAAAACCCCGGGGATAACGACCGGGATCCGATAAAGGCGGACCTCAGCGCCGCGGGAAAAGAGCCGTGGGAAGCATTGGTTTCCAAAGAAAATACCGAGATCGTCAGGTGTGCCATCGCATCGTTGGAGAGTGATCATCGCGAAATTATTGTTTTGCGCGATATAGAGGGACTTTCATACAAACGCCTGGCGAAAATACTCGACATATCGCCGGGCACGGTAAAAAGCCGTCTTTCACGTGCCAGGAACGCGTTGAAGCAAAAACTGGAACAGATGACGGAGCGGATATAATGGAACAGCAATGCCAAGCAACACGGGCCGGATTTTCGCAATACCTGGATGATGAGATCGGACCGAAGCAGAAGGCCGGGATCGAGCTGCACCTTCAGCAGTGCAGCGCATGCCGGGAGGAATTCTCAAAAGTCCAGAACACCGTCATGGCCGTCAGAAACCTGCCGCGCATCAAAGCGCCGGCAGGCATGGCGGATGGGGTTTTGCGGGAACTCGATCACGGATCGCACACGCCGGTGAAAGAGCGCAAAATTGTCAGGCTCCGGCCGCGAATAATGGCGGTGGCCGCATCACTGCTGCTGGCATCGGCGCTCACCCTGATGCTCGGCCGGCGGCATATTCTGGATGTGCAGCCGTATCCCGAACTGACGGAGGTTGCAAAAACGGACGTGGAGGCGCCCGAGCCCGCGCCGGAGGTCGACCCCGCACTGCCGGAAGCGATGCGTTCCACGTCACTGGAGCGGTTCGAAGATACGGGCGAGGCCGCACGTGGAATCGCCGCCATGCAACGGGAGGACCTGAGAGAACGGAGAGTGGGACACGCATTCGAGCGGCAAAAAGGACAGGATCTCCGCCAAAAAGACATACACATGGACGAGAAACTCTCCCTCGGGACCATCGAGGAGCTCGACGCTATGGTGCGCTCTCTGGGCGCAAAAAACATCAAACTGGCCATCGACAGCGAAGAAGAGCTCCGGGCTTTCGAACTGGATTTCGAGCTCGATGCCGCCCGTTACGCTCGCCTCCAGTCGGCCCTGCAGGAGGGTCTGGCCCCCCTTCCGGCGGACAGAATACAATCGAGGGCCTTCCGGATGTTTGATTTGGAAGAGCAGGTTGATGAACCCGAAGCGAACGAAACGCCCCTCCCCGGACGGTTTGACCTCGCGGAA
>PUMZ01000191.1 GCA_003551565.1 Candidatus Brocadiaceae bacterium
CAGGTGTCAGCCATTGGTTAATCTGAACCAGCTCTTTTTCCGCAAGCGCCAGCATGGCATAGCCGCTGCCGAACGTAAAAACACCTATTTTCATGAAAACGTAAAAAAGCTGAAACACTATAATCATAATAAACAACCTCCTTTTTTGCCGTAGGCTGATAAAGATAACGGATTGTATATTTCTATAGGTTTAGAACTGGAAATGGGGCGCCTTCGACGTAGTTCTTATTCCCCGGGAAAGCTGAACCCCAGCTCGGCTCAACTCGTCGTTTTCGATCCGTTCGACAACGGAGCCAGGCTGGATCCTTGCATTTCCGGATGCGATTATTCCGCACAACTCTCACTTTGTTAACGATGCACGAAATTTCAGCATCTACGGTATCTCCCAACCGTACTTTTTATAGCATGCACGGGCATCTTCGGTTGTCAGGAACTGCATAAACCTGCGCGCACCTTCTTCCCAGGTGGAGGTGGAAAGCAGGGCCACGGAAGTGGCACGCCATACCTGCTGTTCACGCGGCATATCCACGACATCTATCCGTTCAGGGTCCAGGTGCTTAAAGGCCGACCAGCCGAACGCCGCATCAACCTCTGCGGAAGCTACAGCCTCAACCAGCGCAACGCAGCCGTTAGCATAAAATGAGATGTTGGGTCTTATTGCTTCGACAAGTCCCTCACGTATGGTTACATCTTCCCACATGCCCTTGCAGCAGTCAATTACCGAAACGGCGATTTCAACTCCGGTCTCGCCAAGGTCTTTCAGGCAGGTTATGCCCGCCGGGTTTCCTTTGGGGACGACAATCGCCGATTTTCTGGCAGCGATAAAGCGGCGTTCGCCTTTTTTGACGATCCCCTGGATCTCCCCGTCGTCCAGCAGATAGTCCGCCCCTCCTATGGCAAGATCATAAATGCCGGCTTCTGCTATCTCGACCAGAAAATCGTGGTTTGCACCTATTTCACTGGCTTCCTCGGCAACCGGCGAAGCGCAGTGCCGGTCACACTGCGAAATTTCCACATTGATGCCGGTCTTTTGTTTGAAAATATCGGCCGCTTCACGGAGCGGCTGCGCACATGCACGGGCTGAGAATATTTTAACATTTTTGTCCGTCATTTTCTACCTCCTGAATTGAGATGAGATTGAAATTTTCTTTCTTCAGAAAAAAATCTTTTTACGAAATCAGTTCAAGTGCCTCTTCTCCCTCGATAATTTGCCCGGATTTTACAACGATCAGTTTCTGGGCCAGTCTCCGGGCTTCACGACGGTTATGGGTTATATGCAAAACCGTCACGCCTGTTTGAGCTTGAATGCGGCTGAGGAGTTCCATCATATCACTGTGCGTCTCTTCGTCGAGCGCTGAAAGCGGTTCATCCAGGCAGAGTACATCGGGTTGAGCGGACAGTGCGCGCCCAATGGCTACCCGTTGACGTTCTCCGCCGGAGAGCCCCGCCGGCTTACGCCGGAGAAGGTGTGAGATGCCGAGGCTGTCCGCCAGTTCGGCGGCCCGTCGTTTTATCTCACGCTTAGGCTTGTTTCTGATCTGCAATGCAAACCCCAGCTGCTGCTCGACAGTCATCGTGGAGAACAGGGCCGCATCCTGGGGAACGAGGCCGAGCCCTCGCCTGGAAGGCGGCAGGCCCGTCACGTCTCTGCCCATGAGATAAATGCTTCCGGCGGCTAACGGTCGGAGCCCGCAAGCCGCCTCCAGAATCGTCGTCTTTCCACACCCCGTCCGTCCCATGAGAACCGCATATGTACCGGTCGGAATACGGAATGTGATATTTTCCAGTGCAAAACCGTTTAAAATTATAGATATGTTTTGGAAATATATCATGATATTGTTTTCACAGCCATCACATGGAATCTGAAGGTAATGGGCTACAGGGTAAACCGTGCACCGCCCGCCAATCGCATGAGCACCAGAACGATCATGGCGAGCGTGACCATAACAATCGAAATGCCGGCGGCCACGCCCAGGTTGCCGACCTGGAGTTCCAGAAAAATGCTTGTCGGCATCACTTCCGTTCGCATAGCAGTCGTGCCGGCAAATACCAGCACCGGTCCAAATTCGCCCATTGCTCTGGACCAGGCGATGGTAGCGGCCGGTATCATTCCACGCCGCGCCTCAGGCACTACCACGTGCCAGAACGCCTGAGCACGCGAACAGCCGAGCGTCATCGCGACCTGCTCCTGGCGCGGATCGATCTCGGCAAAAGCCGCCGACATGGTGCGCACCGCAAACGCGCACGCAACCATAAACTGAGCGAGTATGACCCCCGGCACGGCATAAGTGAAACGCACATGTGCCTGGATAGAACGACCGATACTCGTTTGAAATAGCATTAAAAGCGCCAGGCCGATCACCAGTGGCGGCAGCACGATAGGTATGTCAAGCATGGCGTCAATAATGCGTTTACCCCGGAACTCTACACGGTTCAGTATATAAGCCGTCGGAACGGCGACCCATACCGAAAGCACTGTCGTTATAGAACAGGAAATCACCGAAAGCAGCACGGCATAACGATAGCGGGGCACCATAAATACTTCCCCTACTACCGGGATATCTACGTAAAATATCAGTGAAGCCAACATTCCAACGATCAGAAAGATATAAAAGGCGGCGATGAGCCCAAGGCCGATGAGGAACGGGATGTCGGCCCTGTACGTAGGTATTGAAACGGCTTCATAGTGCTCAGGCCGCCCTTCATTTCGTTCATCTGCGGGCTCTCTTTCGTATCCGCAGACCGCAGTTGTTGAATTTTCTTCGCTCATATTTATTTTATCTCCGGCGGTCTGGCCCCGGCCGGCGCAACAAGTTCGAATTCATCCGGGCTGCGGCCGAGTTCCCACCCGAAACCGAGTTCCTCGTATATTTCACGGCTCTGACCGATAGCTCCGTAAAGGCGCATCATGAGATTCTGGTGGCGGGAGGTGGCGGCGATGCCGAACGGCTGCACGGCACGGGCATATTCGCTGTCGATATCCACCACATGCAGCCTGTCCTTCTCCGGCAGCGTGTCGTTATAATACGCTATTGAGACATCCGCCGCCCCGCTGGCCACCGGCGGCACCATCATGCCGGAAGACGGCTGCTGCTCGACTACGTTTTCCATTATCTCTTCATACAACCCCTTCGCTTTGAAGAGCCGTTTGGTCAG
>PUMZ01000396.1 GCA_003551565.1 Candidatus Brocadiaceae bacterium
ACGTTACTACCCCGCTGGCAACACCGGAACCATCTTTTACCGACAGGTATGTGTGGTTTTTCAACCAGATGACCGAGGCTTTGTCGGACGAGTTTCCCGACGTGCGCATAGGTTTCTACGCCTATGCCCAGCATCTGCTCCCTCCGGAAGTAGTGGAGGCGAAGGATAATCTGGCGATTTCACTCGCGCCTATCCATGTGTGCCGTATCCACGGCCCCAATAACCCGAACTGTCCCGAGTCCAACTTTCCCCTGTGGGCCTACCGTCAGTGGCAGCCTTATGCCGGAGAATACATGGCTGACCGGGGATACCTGTTCAACCTGGCCGATCCGGGCTTTCTTTTTTCCGTAGTCCACCGGGTAAGGGAAGAAATTCCGCTGTTTTATGATGCCGGCGTCAGGATATGGGCGGCTGATCCGGTCGATGCCTGGGCCTCGCACAATCCCTCAATGTATGTAACGGCAAAGCTGCTGTGGGATCATACGACCGACGTCGATGCATTGCTTGAGGAGTTCTATGAGAAGTTCTACGGCCCCGCCTCCGAACCGATGCAGGCCTATCATGAGTCGCTCGACAGCCGCCTGCGGGATGCCGATTACCATACCGGCAGCGTCTGGGATATACCTCATATATTCAATTCGGAAATACGCGAAGAACTGAGGAGGTACCTGGAGGAGGCCGCAGAAGCAGCAGGAGGAGACGTGCATCAGGACGACTATGCCACGCGTATTGCCATCAAGGCGCGAGCGCTGGATTTCGTTGATGCCTATTGCGAGCAGCGCAGACGTCGTGAGGATTTTGACTTCGCCGGAGCAAAGGAGGCTATGGAGCATGCAGCTGAAATTCGCGACAGCCTGGTTGAAGACTTTGAATATCCCATGCTCATGCCGCGCCACGCCGACCGGCTGTTCAGCCGCTTTATCGAAAGACAGGCCATGCAGGAATATGAATCAACCGGCGGGCAGGAATCCGAGATCGCTGCCAGGTTCGATCATGAGTGGAAGTTCCAGCAGGACCCCGAGAGGTGGGGCAGGTTTATTGGTTTGCACAGGCCTGAAAGCGAGGGTGGCAACTGGCTGAGCATACGTACCGATACAAGCTGGTCAAACCAGGGGCTGCGCTACTATTTTGGTCAGGCCTGGTACCGCCAGAGTGTGGATATCCCTGCCGAATACGAGGGGGAGAGAATCCATATCTGGTTCAGCGGCGTGGATAACACCGCCGAGGTCTGGGTCAACGGCATATTTGTCGGTGCTAATCACGACGGGGCGGAGTTTGATCTGGATGCCTTTGGCTCTGCGTTCCGCCCTTTCCAGTTCGATGCTAGCGAAGCCGTTCGGTTCGATGGCCCGAATGTGGTAACCGTGCGAACCGTTCGTCCGAGGACAAACGAAATCGGTACCGGGGGGATTGCGGGGCCGGTGATGTTTTATATCCCGGCTGAATGAAAGCTCTCAGTGGAACAACGCAGCATCACCACCGTGACCTGTTCCGATGGTGATGGGGTGGCAGGTTTCATTGAAGATTTGTAAGTCCTCAGTGAACACCGTAAAATCACCACCGGCACAGGGCACGGTGGTGATCAGGTAACGGGGTTTACTGAGTTTTTACGAAGATTTACAACTGGATATGTTCGGTAGTTCGGTCTTTTGACTATAATGTGTGATTATTCCTGGAGGTATGATCAGATGAGAAAAGTCAGGACGTTTTTGAAAATGTCGGTTGCTGTGTTTATCCTCATGTTCTTGTTTGCCCATGCGGCGGCTGCAGAAGCTGGCGAACGATTTACAGATAATGAGGATGGAACTATTACTGACGAATATACCGGTCTGACCTGGCTGAGGGATGCAAATGCACTCGGCAATAAGACCTGGGCGGAAGCAATTGAGGCATCGGAGGCGCTGTCAGCAGATGACTTTGACTGGCTGACTGATGGTTCAGAGGCCGGAGACTGGCGTCTCCCGGACCACCATGAGCTCAGAACACTTACCTCGGGGTATGTCTTAGGTGGCGCTCTGCCGGAAGACCATCCTTTTAAGGGCGTTCAGGATGGGCATTATTGGACCAGCAGCGAGGGGTATAATCCCCGGCGGGCATGGAGCGTGAAACCCGACACCGGTGGGAACCCGAAATTTGAGGAAGTTTCCGAATCCCGTTATGTTTGGCCTGTGCGAGGTACAGCAAAGATATCGCATGCCGGCACACCAGAACTTTTCGATCCTTATGACCGTCTCACTTCCCGAGAACAACAACGGGCCGAAAGAAATGCTCTGTGGGATTTCAAGCACCTGCGTCGCAAAGATGATTTCGTCGTTGAGCATACTGAGGCGTTCCTGAAAATGCCGGAAGGTTATCCTGTGGAGGAATTTGATAACTATTCCGATTTCAGCGTAGCTGAAGTTCCTCCTACCGTGAAACTGCAGATTCTCCCCAACCTGGAGCCGGAGTATTTTCCGGAGGGAGAGGCCTATTCCGCCGGGTGGGCCAACTGGGCCAAGATATCGCGTAGTGAGGACAATCGATTTTTTATGGCGGCCAGTGACCATCGGGCCCGGGGGTCCAAGATTAACATTTATGAATACCGGCCGGATGAAGGCGATACGGGTGTGCTGGAACGTGCCCTTGATGTCCATGAAGCGCTGGGGTGGCATCAGGACATGTATACGGATGGAAAAATTCACGGCCATATGGGTATTATGCCGGACGGCACGCTCTGGGCTGCAACGCATCGGGGACCAGAGCCGACCGAAGAATGGTATGAGGAGGGGTATCGGGGAGCATGGCTGCTCAGCTATAATATCCATTCCGGCGAATCAAAAAACTGGGGCGTGCCACTCATAGGGCAGGAATTACCTTCACATGTACTTGATCCCGAAAGGGGTATTTTTGTGGCCACCGGCCATCTTGATACCACTATGCTGAGTTGGGATGTTAAGGAAAAAAGGGTGCGCTATGCCGGTTCCCCGCCCAATGGCTGGAGATGGCATGCACGCTCGATGTTCCTTGATCCGGAGACCGGACATTTCTGGGGTGTGGAACGCAGTGGTGATATCCCCCATTTTATCAGTTTCGATACCGAGCTTAACCGTTTTAAACTGCATGATGTTAAGGTGCCTGAACATCCTATTAC
>PUMZ01000201.1 GCA_003551565.1 Candidatus Brocadiaceae bacterium
CCCTGGCATGAGACCCACGTGGGCCGGGAGCACGGCTACGGATGGTATAAAACCCGATTTTTCGTGCCCGAAGAGCTCGCCGATGCTGAACACGAACTCTACTTTGAGGCAGTCGATGAACAGGCGTGGGTGTATGTCAATGGAGAACACGTCGGTGAACATACTGAAGAATCCACGGGACAGGACGTGGGAGTGCTATGGAGCACCCCATTTTCAATCAGGATCAGCCCCCGGTACCTGCGTGCCGGTGAGGAGAACCTGCTCGTTGTCCGCTGCCACGCCAGCGTCGGAGCCGCAGGTATATGGCGCCCGGTCTATCTCCAACGCTCACCCGACGTGGGGCAGATAATGGAAAAGCTCTCTGATTTGCACGAAGACGAAGCAATAGGGATGCTCGAGACAGCGCTTGAAAAAGGCAGCTGGGTGGTGCGGCGCCTTGCAGCGGAGATGCTCGACGAAATGGGCACCGAGACCGACGTTGAAATACTGGAGGAAGCGACGGGCTGGCCGATGTGGCAGTACGACCCGAGCCGCACCGGCGATACCCCGTTCCCGCCCGATGAAGAACTTCACCTGCAATGGGTGCGGGAGCTGCCTGAACCCGCCCGCGCGTGTTCGACGTTCTGATAGACGAAAAAAAGGTGCTTGAAGGATATGATATAGTCACCCAGGCCGGCGGTCGGTTGCGCGGGACGGTGGAGGAATTGAAGCTGCATGCCGGCGGCACAATGGAGATAGAACTTCGTAAAACGGGAGATTCAGAATTTACTCCCCTGATCGCAGGTGTAGAGGTAATAATAGTAGAAGTTTTTTAAACTCTTTTTTCAAAACAATAGGAGACTAAATATGGGCTTTGTCAAAAAGTTGGAAAGAAATGTCGCTGCAGGTGCTGCAAGTTTTCTGATGGCCGTTGCCGTGCTGTCTATTACGGGTTGGGGTGTAGCCCTGGGAGAAGTAACACTGTCAACGCCGGAATCCGACCCCCCGTCGGTCTATATGATTCAGAATCCCGATGAGATCGAGCAGTATGCAGCGCAGGAACTCGCCCGCGTGCTGGGCGTTATGACCGATGCCGGTGTGGATGTCATTGAGGTGGATGATGCCGAAAAAGTGCCCGGCCCGGAAGAGGGAGCGGTTCTCGTCGTCGGTGAACTTGCACAAGACCTTGGACTTTCGATGGACAAAAGCTCGTCCGCACGGGACGGCTACCGCTATGCCGTGCGCGATGGCCGTGTGCTGATAGTAGGCGAATCGCCCGCGGGCGTTCGGCACGGGGTTTTCGCCTTCCTCGAACACCTCGGTGCGGGATGGTACACGCCGGGCGACATGGGAGAGGTCATTCCCCGGCGTGAGAGCGTCGGTGTCGCGGCCGATCTGGACCACAGCGAGGTCAGCGATTCGATGCACCGGCGTTTCTGGTACGGAGGCGGTGGAGCGCGCAATGTGCGTGAGTGGACGCAGCGTCTCGGCGGAGACATCCAAATCGGCCGATGGGGGCACGCCTGGCGCGGGCTCGTGCCGCCCGGCGAGCATTTTGAAGATAACCCGGAGCTTTTCAGCTATAACCGGGAACGCGGCGAACGCCACACGCGCCAGCTTTGCACTACCAACCCGGAAACGATCCGCATCGCCGCTGATACGCTTATGCAGCGTATGGAGGCGAATCCGGACCAGGTGGTGTTCGGTGCCGGACCCAACGACGGCGGCGGGTTGTGCGAATGCGACGACTGCTTGGCCGTAGATGACTCTGATTACGTGGAGCCTTCAAGCGGCCGGGTGGATGCCACGGATCGTATCTTTAGATTCGCCGAGGACCTCGCAGAGATTACCAGCGAAAAGTACCCCGACCGTCAGCTCGGTGTGTATGTCTACAGTGATTATTCCCGCATTCCCCGAACGATCGACGATCTGCATCCCAACGTGCGGCCGCAGATAGCCCCCATCAGGCGCTGCCGCCTGCACGGACCGGGGCATCCCGAATGCCACTGGAACCAGCTATGGGAGGAGGAAATATACGGATGGGCGGAGATAACCGACAATCTCGGTTTTTATATCTACAACTACAATCTTGCCGATACGCTGCTTCCGCTGAGTAAGATAGGTTTCTACCGGCGTCTGCAGGACACTATCGCACGCGTTGATATTGAAGAACTGGACTGGGATTTCGAGAGCATGGATTCATGGTCACAGCACGCGCCACATCACTACCTCAGCGTGAAGCTGAGCTGGCGCAGTGATATCGATGTTGATGAGACCATGGACCGTTTTTTCGACGGTTTTTACGGCTCAGCCGCCGAACCGATGCGCAGCTACTGGATGCGTATCGACGAGGCTTACGAACGCGGCGACACGCATACCGGTTCCTCCTACGGCCAGCATCACATCTGGACCGACGAGCTCCTTGATGCGTCACGAGATGATATCGAAGAGGCGCTTGCACTGGCCGGTGATGATCGCGAACGCGCTGCGGTCGAAATTGCCGAAGCCGGGCTCAGATGCGCCGAGCTTTTTATGGAGATAAGAAAAGCGATTAACGAAGTTGATTTTCGTACCGCACACCGGGCTTATGAGGAGATGGAATCGCATGTCTCTGAAATGGCGGATGTTGGGAGTTCGCTGAACTGGGCAAACAGGCGCTATGTATGGGGATATTACACCCGCTTTATTGGACGCACGGTGACCGGCGGATACGATGCACTGCGCGGCGGCGGACGGGTGCTTGTGCAGATGCCCGACGTCTGGAAGTTCACCCGTGACGAAGCGGAGGCCGGCGTGGATGAGGAATACTGGCGGACGGACTTTGACGACTCCGGCTGGAAGGAACTTCATACTTATACCATGAGCTGGGACGATCAGGGGCTGGGCTGGTATCACGGACAGGCCTGGTACAGGATCGAGTTCGAGATGCCGGAATTCGACGCCGACGCTGATATCCGGCTCTGGTTCGGAGGGTTCGATGAGAACGTCGACGTGTATCTGAACGGTGAACATCTCGGCGAGGAACGTGGGTTTGCAACTCCGGCCGAATATGAAGATATCGCCGGGCATCTCGCGAGCGGTGATGAAAACGTGCTGGCTGTGCGCGTGACAAACTACGGTTTAGCCGAGATCGGCACGGGCGGTATCATGA
>PUMZ01000368.1 GCA_003551565.1 Candidatus Brocadiaceae bacterium
CGTAAACGCGGGATTATTGACGAGGACTGGAAACGTCCGTCAAACAAGGGACTCCTGGAGAAGTTCCGGAGCGGTGAGGTAACTAAAGTAATATCCACCCCGTCCTGGGGTGAAGCGGTGGACTTCCCCGACCTGTCGGTTCTGATAAGATGCGACGGGCAGCGGGGGGAGATCGGGGGTGTGCAGAAGAGCCTGAGACTGTCCCGGACAACGGAAGGTAAGAGCGGAGCGGTCCTGATAGACTTCGACGATCGTTTCGGGGATACTTATATCGGCAGAACCAGGGCGCGGGTAAAACATTATGAAAAACAGGGATGGAACGTTCAGACCGGTTTTCCGGACTGGGAGGAACTTCCGGTGTAAACTATAAGGAATTGATAATATGTTTGGTAAAGGTGATATACTTTTCGCCTGTGTAATAGTGGTGGGTATTTTAAGTTTTACCTGGATGGTAATGGATACCCAGAGATTCTTTGAATGTGAGAAGTGGAAGGAGGAGATGCTGGACCGGGGGTATATAGAGTATAAGATTCACCCGGAGACTAATGAGAGGATACTGGTGGACATAGAAACAGGTGAAGAACTGGATATAAAATAAGGAGTATATAATATGGCTGGTAAAGGCGACAGGATTAGAAAGTACAGTATGAAAAGATGGTGCAGCGGCTACGATCGGATATCCTGGGAGTCCGGGGATAAGGACGATCAGGGTCTTTCCGGTTATGCGGACGGAGCGGAGTATTATGTTGACCGGGGCTTGAGCTGTGTATATATGATTATACCGGATGGTACTGTAGTCAGTATAGGTATAAGTCCGTCTAAAATGATGGTGGACCGGAAAGATATCGAGAAAGATCCGGCAATGGAGAAAGTGTCCGGACAGGAGGCTCTAAAACATATCGTCAAGGAGCTGAAACAGACCATGAGGATGAAAGACGGTCAGCTGCAGTACTGGATACTAAGGAACGATATGGATGATAATGAGGAGTACAAGGTGGCCGCGTAGGATAAAGAGGAAGCTTTAGAGCAGGCCCTCTGTCTGCTTGGATATAGAATGACAAGGTACCTGTAAATAAGGAAGGTATCGGCAGGTACTGTCCTTATAGGGAGGAAAGGTGGACACAAGGAAAATTATGTACGGGAGTATAAATTGAGGATAAAAGAAGATGAGTAAATATAATATTGTAAAAGAACTTGAAAAACTAATAAATAAGGAGAGAAAAAATGGACTTTTTTGATTATTGTAGGCAGAACACAGGTGAATTGAACGATGGAGGAGATATCTATGGCAGGAAGTACGAGTTGCCCCCTATCCCTAAAGACAGTCCTCTAGTATATAAAGATGTGGACGGGTATACCAGGATAAGCACAGCTGTATATCTGGATACTTTTTATAAAATACGACAAGACCTGATTGATGAATGGAAGAAATGGGATGAGGAACATACAGAAGAGCTGGAGCAACTGGAAGGTCCTAGACTTTTTCTGGAGAGTAAAGGTTATAAAAACATTCTTTGGGAAACTACCTCACCTCCACGTTTAAATGTTATAGTGACACATACTGCGGAACATGATTTGGACCAGGAAATGTTAATAGGGGAGTATACTGGTCTTAAGGATATTGGGGAATGTATCCATCCTGATCTGTTTGTGATACATATACATACAGGATTTGATATCAGAGGAGGATATACAACTCCTGTGATATGTGAATCTAAAGATGATTGTATACCCCTGTATACAACTCCGGCAGAGGAGATTATGGAGTATTGCGGGTAAGAAGAACAAGTCACAAGGTAAGGCCTAAAAGATAATGAGCAGCAACAAGAATTTACACAAAGCTAAGAAGAATCAGAACGATGAACATTACACTAGGATAACTGATATAGAGAAAGAATTAAAGTGGTACAAAGACCATTTTAAAGGAAAAGCGGTATATTGTAACTGTGACGACCCTGAGAAAAGTGATTTCTGGAAGCACTTTGAGATGGATTTCGATTTCTACGGGCTAGACAGGCTGGTGGCAACTACCTATGAAGAAGACAAACCGGCATATAAGCTGGAGTTAATCAGGGGTGAGGACGGAATAGAAAAGGTGAAGACCCCTTTGAAAGGTAACGGGGATTTCCGGAGTGATGAATGTATAGAGATATTGAAAGGAGCGGATGTAGTAGTTACTAATCCTCCGTTCAGTCTGTTCCGGGAATATATATCCCAGCTGATTGAGTACGGTAAAGAATTCCTGGTGATAGGTACTCTGAACGTAAGGACCTGCAAGGAAATATTTAAGCTGATAAAAGATAATAAAATATGGGTAGGCGAAACATATCCCAAGGAGTTTGTCCAGCCTGACGGGTCTATAAAGAAATTCGGAAATGTAGGGTGGTATACCAACCTGCCCACACCGAAACGTTATGAAGAACTACCTCTGGGACGGGTCTATAAAGGTAATGAGGATAAATATCCCAAGTATGATAACTACGATGCTATTAATGTAGACAAGGTGGTTGATATACCTATGGATTATACTATGGAAAAAGTAGTAACAAAAACAGAATTGGAGAATTTAAAAAGACAAGGATATATTGTTGAGATAATTGAGGAAATATATGACTAGTTTACAAATAGGACACGAGATAGGTAACTGGACTATACTGGAAAAAAGAGGAAGGAATAAAAACAAACGTCAATAGGATATACATATGGCAATGTTGTTCCTTGTTGTAAGAAATGTAATAGAGCTAAGGACATAATGACGTATAACGAGTATTTAGAACATATTGAATTGATATATTTAAACCGAGTGCAAAGGAGGTAAGGTGAAATATAAAGTTAAAATACTGAATCCCCCTTTGGGGGTGCCTATTACATTCCTGGATAAATACAACCCTGAGCAGTTTGAGATATTAGGAATTGACAGAGAATTAACAAAAAAGGAAACCGGCAGGGTCAGCAGATTTTATATAAATGGTGCTGAGAAATATGCCAGAATTGTTATAAGACATCTCCACCCGGAGAAGCCCCCTGAATTTTAATGGATGGCAACAGGATGTGCACACTGTGCACTTTTAACAATGAGGAATATAAATGAAAATTGAACTGAAAGAAGTTACAATAGGAGATGTTGTA
>PUMZ01000014.1 GCA_003551565.1 Candidatus Brocadiaceae bacterium
GGTCTGTGCGGATAATGCGCACAAGACCGAATAGCAGGCTGCGCGACACTTGGCACCTATCACAGCTCTTGGATTTCGACTGGACTTGACAAATCACATACATAGCAGGGGCTCACTACAAGCCTGTTGCAACCTTTTCGGCTGCGCCCCTGGGGCCGAATAAAGGCGTATACTGTTGTTGCAGCCTTTATTGTAACAGTTGTCTTTGGGTTATGAATAGGCGGGGTGAAATGTCTCAGGCCTCCACTCCGTTATTCTCGCTCTCTGACAGATCGGGCGTGCCGTTTCCTGCCGTCGTTACCGAGACCTCCCGCCATGCTTCGCAGAGATTCTCCAGAACATCCATGCATTCATCGATCATTTCCGGGGACCTCTCGATGTTGGCTCGGGTGAGGTGGCGGTAAAGGAAGTTGTATAGGGCGCGCAGGTCGTCGGCGATTTCGGGCGCACTCTCCATGTCCAGGCAGTTGTTCAGTTCCGATACGATATCCATTGCCTTGCCGATATAGACTCCCTTGAGGGCATAATCTTCTTCCCGCAGTTTTTCTTTTGCCGTTTTGAGAAAACCGATGGCGCCCTCATACAGCATCACAATCAGTTTTCCCTTCTGCTGTGTGGAGACGGCTTCGGTCCGATATCTTCTGGCTGGATCGTTTTTCATAGCGTAATCCTCCTGGATGGGGTCAAGCGGAAAACTCAAATCTGCATTCGGCATTAAAATTTCATCCTCCTTGCTGCATCATCTGCTGCATCCAGTCCATGCGGCCCTGCATCTGGTTGAGCGCCTGTTCGGCCCGTGCGTATTTCTCGATTAGGCGCGCCCGCATCTGATCCAGCCTCCTTTCTTCGTCCTCGATACGTCTGTCGATACTATCGATGATGTCCGTATAGGCTCCGTCCTGGGTGCGGAACAGCCCGTCCTCGCCGGTCAGGCGAAGGAGTTCGTCGCTCATCGAACCGGTTATGCCCTGGCGGAGCCTGACCGTGCCTGTCTGCTCCTCCGATTCGCCGTCGTGTTCGGGCCGCACATACAGGGCATGTTCGGGGTGGCCCGCCGCGCCCACCAGATAATTGCCGCTTTCACTGAGCTCGGCCGGCCGCCATGCCGACTCGTCTTCGCTGCTCAGCTTGAACCATCCGCCGGTGAGCTCACCTCCGGCGCCGAACTCCGCCCTGACGTCGTAGGATCCGGGCGTGGTCAGCATATTACTTGACTGGTAATATGAGAAATCAGCACCGTCGGTTATTCCTCTGTAGTCGTCGGAAAACAACGCGATGACGGCGTGGAAATCATCGGCCAGCGCCTGGTCAAGTATGTTTTCGTCAATCTCCAGCAACCCGAGATCCCGGGGGTTTTCGCTCAGCCCCACGGCCCTGATCCCCACTTGCGCCGGTAGAGTGTACGTGTCGTTTTCGTGGTCGAACCCCGGCGGTACGCCCGTAATGGAACTTCGCAGTATCTGATCGGCGATCCTGACGGCATAATCGCCCTGCATCTCCCCGGCCCTGTTGTTCTCTTCGTCGAAACGTGTCTTTTGGTTGATAAAAGACTTGACCTTGTTGTACGCATCGACAAAACCTCTTATGTTCTCTTTGACGCCTTCGATATCTGTGTTGACCGTGACCGTGGTGCTGCCGGTATCGCGCAACGTGAGGCTAACACCGGGGATGACGTCGGTGATCAGGTTGGATTCCCGTTCGATCCAGTGGTCCTCGCCCGAAGGATGGCCGTCGATCCGGACCTGTGCGTTCTGTGCCTTGATGATACTGTCGAATCCCCCGAATCCGTCGGGTGTGGTCAGGACATTGATTCCGTACCGGGCCCCTGAATCCTGCCCCCTGAGCCGCAAGAAGTGCGATCCCGCCTCCGAACCGTCGTCCAGTATCGAAGCTGAAACGCCGGGGTTTCCGGAGTCGTTGTTGATCGAGTCAACAAGCTGCTTCAGCGTCACGCCGTCCTCGTTCATCCGGAGTGTCACGATTTCTCCGTCCCTGTCCTCGTTCCAGCTCTCCAGCACTCCGCCGTCGAAATCACCTGCATCCTCAATACCTTCCAGGAGAACGTCCCCGGCTATCTCCAGGTGCCAGTGGCCGGTCTCCGCATCTTCACCTGCGTTTGCGGTCACTCCGGCCGGTTTCTCCGGGTCCTCATTCAGCGCATCCACCAGGTCCTGGAGCGAGAATTCCTGGCCGGGTTGCGTCCCTTCCAGCGTAACGGTTATCATATCTCCGCCGTAAGAATAGACGAAGTCGGCTGTTTCGCCGTCATCAAGCGTCACGATGGTTCCTGTCTCGTCCGCGATTTCGAATCCCTCGCGGCTTGTCAGCAAGACATCGCCGCTGCCGCCGTAGATGTAGGAGAACTCCTGGTCCGCTCCTTCGCTGATCACAGCATCGTTTGAATCGAACCCGTTGTTGCTTATCTCAACGGCCGCGTTGGCGAGCTGGTTGACCTCGATGCCGTAGGTCCCGGGATACATCCGCCCGCCGGCGGCCACGCTGAGCACCGATTCGTCGCCCACATCGGTGCGGTATGCCCTCATGTCGTCGGGCGTGCTTATGCTGTCGACGGCGCTCCGCAGCTCCACAATTTTATCCTGGAGCCGGCCGTAATGCTCCTGTTTGCTGGTCCAGTCCTCGCGCCAGTTCTCCAGCGGGGCTATGACCTGCCGCCGCCGCGCGTCCAGGGAGACCCTGATGATCTCGTCCCAGTCGAAGCCGGTGCCGGCGCCGGTGATGGTGATATCGCTCATGGGTGCATTTTTTGCCGGTAAAAGGAAAAAAGTTCAAGTTTCAGGCTTTTCAGATATAATTCTTCACGAGCAGAAAAGTCCATACAAACCTTTCCGCCGCTTCACGCTTCCGTGCAGGCATACTAATGCAATTGTCGTGCCACCCTTGCCTGCACCCGGGAACGCCGGCAGCCCTGCCGGCCGTACTTCACCGCAGCGCCCCGCCCCGGGAAAACGACAAACGACTTGACTTTTTGAATACATTGTCACTTTTATTAACCAAAACAGTTTTCCAAACGTATGCTGCAAGACATGCCGGCAAGGGTGCCGGCGTTCCCGGCAACGACAACGACCTTTCCTCTGGGAGCGTCTTTGCCGTTGATTCCTAATTA
>PUMZ01000213.1 GCA_003551565.1 Candidatus Brocadiaceae bacterium
ACAAACCGGGCAGGCGGCGTAGGCGTCGGTGAAGCGCATCGATCCGGCGGCAAGCCGGTCGAGATGGGGTGTTTCGTAGAAATCACTGCCATAGCACGACAGGTCCTTCCATCCGAAATCATCGAGCAGGATGAAAATGACATTGGGCTTTGGTTGCGCCATCGTGTTACCTCTCCCACCGGATCCATGCGTTGGTGTGGGGGTCGCCGGTGTCGGCATAGATATCGGTGTCCTCCTCAATATACGGGTTGCTTATCCTGTCCGGCGGGCCGCTGTCTTCGGGCCGGATATACATGACATGTTTGTCCTCGAAGAGCACGTTCACTCCGTCGCCGTGGTTCAGATCCCAGGGCGGCCTGTCGGCGGCAACCGCCCGCAGCGGATGCCGGCTTTCGGGCATATCCGGGTCGATGTAGTAGCCGACCCCGTCCGGATCGTCGAAATCGATGTCATCGATGGGGTTGGACGGACAGCTCAGGAGCTGTGTGTTCTGGAGGTAATGATCGTCCGCGAGCAGGCGGAACACCTCGCCGGTTGTGGCGCCCGTCGGCATCCTCCCGCCGTTATCGTGATCATACATGGTGAGCATGAGTCCGAGCTGCCTCAGGTTGCTTGCGCATGAAGCTTTTCTCGCCTGCTCCCTGGCTCTGGTCAGGGCCGGCATCAGCATTGCCGCCCCGATGCCGGTGAGCCCCGCTGCACCGGCGATGTACGTGTTTCCGCCGCCGAGGGGGCCGTAGCCTTCGGAAATTATCCGGCCGTTGTCGTTATAGGTGAGATGGACCGATCCGAACAGGTGGCGCGTCAGACGTTCGGGGGGCGGCAGCGTGGCGGGGTCGAAACCGATCTGCGCGATGACGGGATGGTCCAGCGCATTGTACAGTGGCAGCAGGCTGTAGAGCGTATCGATCAGGTATTCCTTGCCCGCGGGATCAATGTAAGAGAGGGACGTAAAAGTTTCTCTGCCGACGACATCGAATGCGTGACGGAAGGCTTCGCCGGCGAGAACGGAATCAGCGTTGTCCGCAACGGTGCGATCGATGGCGGTCTTCAGTGTCGGAACCGCCCCGGCCATAACCAGGTGGCTGTCGGTCACGGCCCATGCCGGGCTGAGGGGCAGCGGGACGTCTTTGAACCGGACGAAGCGGAAGGCGGTGTCCTCGAAGGTTCCGGTGGAGATGGAGAAGGCATCGTTGTCGCCGGCAATGTGTCCGAGCATCTCCGTTAATTTGTCGAGGCAACGGCGGAACGTGTCCGCGTCGCTCAATGCGATCGCGAGGACCGGGTCCGGAAACATGAGCAGGTTGGACCGCTCCGGGACGTAAAGCAGCGCCCGGTTCCCCAGGGCTTCGAGCATATCGTGGCGGATGCTGAATCCCAGTTCCGCCTCGATCGGCTCCAGGGCTTCCGCGACCGCATCTTCTCCATTGCGGCCCCCGGAGAAGGCGTTGCCGATCTGGGCGGTGATCCGGTCGTAGAACACCGGCAGGTCGAACACGGAGGCATAGAGGAACCGCACGTCCTCCGGCGCCGTTCGCAGATCCTCGAGCGTCATGGTGTGGTCGTGCCGGACAGGGGCGGGGTCGAACATGGTGACGGCAGAGAATTCCCTGAATCCCCTTCCTTCCACGAACGAGGCGGAGGCAACGGAACGGGGCAGGACCTTTTTCAGCGCGTCGACGGGGTCGGCATTTCCAGCCTTCTCAGCGATTTTTGTTACCGTATCGAGCAAACCTTCGAAATTGGCATGGATCAGCTCGACCGGTTCGTTCTCACCGGCGATCTCCCGGCGCGCGGCAATGAACTCCTCACCCGGGCCTTGCGGAGCATCGGAGAAGATCCCTTCCGCAACTCCCACTCCGGCGGCAAAAACAAACATGTCGCCCTTGCGCCCCCAGGCGAGGGGGACGGGAAGTTCGGTCGCTCTGGTCAGGTGGCCGTCTTTCTCCAGCATCTCCGGCGGCAAAGTCTCGGCAACGAGCGATTCCAGGGCGCCGGCCGCTTCGCGGGCCGGGCTGCCGGTCGGGGTGTGAACCATGAGAACCGCACGCAGTTCCGTGATAAAATCCATATTGTTCTGCGGATCGGGGCCGTCAGGAAGTTTTTCGGGGTCGATCTCGAGCGATTCCAGGACAAAGCACAACGGGGATTGGACGAGCCCCTCGAACAGGGGGATGGCCAGTTCCGTTACGGGCGGCGGGATTTCATCGAATTCGGAAAGCATCGCGATGGCGTTTCGGTAGGGGGGGATGAAGCTGTCTTTCAGCCCTTCGTCCGCCCAGATCGCGACCGGTGCGGTTCCGCTGCCGAGGCGTCCGATCGACGAAGTGCCGCCCGAGTACAGCATCAGTATCGGATTTTCCGGCAACCTTCCCTCGAAGCTGTAGTAGGAGACCTGTTCCGGCTCCTGTGCCCGTGCAGATCCCGCCGGATGCGGGGAAAGCGGGCTGAGGGTCAATGCCAGAAAGGAACAGGCGACAAAGGCGGAGACCATCCTTCTCAGAACGTTGCTCATTGCATGCACCCCCGTGGGTTGGAGAAAAACCGGTGAAAACCGGAACGGATTCAACGGCCGTCGTCCGGACGCGCAGACCGGATGTGCCATAGATCATCGACAATATAGCATCAATAATACACGAAAATAACGGAAAGTCAAGCGATGGCCGCTATTATTTCGACCTGTTCATGGGGAAAGATATCCACCGGTCGATGGTGGGGGAGTGGGCGCATTATCATGCTGAGCGGGCGCGCTATCCCCTCGATGTCAATGCCTGGCGGGGAGAAATATCGCCTTCGCTCAACCACCGGGCCAGGGCGGGATATTATGCCTGCCTGGCGTATCTGGACGCTCAGATCGGCCGGATTGTTGAGTATATGGGACGCAGGGGGGATATTTGAAAACACATGGCTGGTTTTCACTTCCGACCACGGTGAGATGCTTGGTGACCACAACCTCTGGCGCAAAAGTTACGCCTACGACCCCTCCGCGCGGGTGCCGCTGATCGTTGTGCCGCCCGCCGGTTACGGAAGCCAAAGGAACCGGGAAGTTGATGCGCCGGGGGGGTGGGAGGATATCATGCCCACGTTGATGGAGAGCGCGGGCGCGGGCGTGCCGGATTCGCTCGAAGGTGTTTCGATTATACCGTTGTTGCACGACCCCGGGGCCCGGTGGCGCAGTGGCGCACCTTCTACCACCACGAACATTCCCCGTGTTACGCCCCTGACAACGCCTGCCAGTCGCTGGTGAGCCGTGACTGGAAGTACATATGGAACCCGATCACCGGGCACGAGCAACTCTTTGACAGGCAGGAAGATCCGGGTGAACTGCACGACCTGGCGCAGCAGGACGGTTGCCGCGGGGAACTCAAGCTATGGCGCGGCCGGCTGGCCGCGGAGCTCAAAGGCCGTCCGGAAGGCCTTTCGGACGGGCGGGAGCTGCGGTGTGGAACGGTTCCTGTCTGGCGGGACCCGCGGGATTAAAGCATATTCTCCAGGCCGGGTATCGGCAGCGACCCCGCGATCTTCTTTTTTTCATCCTCCTCCAGTTCCGCGGCCTTCTTCTGGCCCTGGCGGACGGCGGCGAGGATCATTTCCTGCAGGAAATCCGGATCGTCCTCCTCCAGAATGGTCCTGTCGATTTTTACGTCCAGGGGTTCACCGAGCCCGTTGAACATCACTTTGACCATTCCGCCGCCGGCGCTGCCTTCGACCACGCGTTCTTTGAGGCTTTCATCGAGTCTGGCCATTTTTTTCTGCATCTCTTCCATCTGGCCCTGGGCCTGTTTCATTATCTTGCCCATGTTTCCCAATCCACCCATACCTTTCATTGTTATGCTCCCAGATTAAATGTTCGCTATTCAGTAGAAACGTCGATGTTTTCCTGACAGGCGCCGGACACTCAGGTCACGACCCGCTTTCGGATCCTTGGTCCGTGTTGTCCTGTTTTGTCTCCTGTGATTTTTGCAATTTAACGGGCCGGAGATCGAACTGTTCGTCGGCGCGGATGAAGGCTTCGAGCAGAGGGGTGTTTTTTTCGATTTCTCCGGCGATCTCCGCGCCTCCGGCTGCATCCTGGATTTGCCGGAATTTCTCCGGGCTGATGCCTTCGGGCACATCGTCGGGAATGTCGGCGGCCGGACCGGGATGGGAGGCGGTGGCGGGCGGGGTTTGCGGGCCGGCATTGCCTTTGCTGCGATCCTGCAACCTGCGCACCATGTTTTTGATGCGATCCTTGCCGTTGCCGCCTTCTTTTGTTTCCCCTTTTTGCGCTGCCTGCGTCGGTTTTGCTTCTGTCTTCCGGCCGCGGTCTTCAGTGCTGTAGTTATTGTTTTCCACGGGCTCTCCGGCCGTATCCGCATCGAGTGTCTGCTGAATATGCACCAGATCATCCAGCCTGGAGAGCTTGATGATGGCCAGTTCGAAGGCAAGTTTGCCGGTGGTATCGCGTCTGGCACGCAACCTTGCCTCGCGCAATATCTGCAGCATATACAGGAGCTGTTCGGGTGTAAAAAGTTCGGATTGGCGGCGGAGCGTATCGGCGTCCGCAATGGCGCCGGCGAGCAATTCGTCGTCGGTCCGGCAGTATTTGGCCACCAGCACATCGCGCAAATATTCGGAGAGCTGGTCGATAAAATCCAGCAGGTCGATACCGCTCAGCAGCACGTTGTGTGCCATTTTCAGTGCATTGCCGGTTTTGCTCCCTGCAAGGGCCGCGACCATATCGGTGAGCGTGCGGGTGCGGGCGGCCCCCAGCACGGTCAGCACCTGATCCAGTTTGACTTCAGAATCGGAGAATGCCCGCACCTGGTCCAGGGCGCCCAGTGCGTCGCGCATCCCGCCCCTGGCCGCTCTTGCGATGGCCTCCAGGGCGCCTTTTTCGGTCGCCAGCTCCTCTTTACTGCAGATCTGCTGCAGGTGTTTGATGATTTCCGCATCGGAAATGCGCCGGAAATCGAACCGCTGGCAGCGGCTTTTTACCGTATCGGGAAGCTGCTGCGGATCGGTGGTGGAGAAGATAAACTTCACGTGCGGAGGCGGTTCTTCCAGCGTTTTTAATAGCGCGTTAAAGGCCTGGGAGGTGAGCATATGCACTTCATCGATGTAGTAGATTTTAAACCGGCTGTGCGCGGGCGATATCTTTGCATTCTGCCGCAGTTCCCGCACCTCATCGATACCCCTGTTGGAGGCTCCGTCGATTTCCATGACATCCAGGTCATCCCCGACAGCAATGCGCCGGCAGTGATCGCAGCGCCCGCACGGCGTCTCGGTGGGACCGTCTTCGCAATTCAATGCCGCCGCCAGTATACGCGCCATGCTGGTCTTACCCACACCGCGGCTGCCGCAAAACAGGTACGCATGCGCAACGCGTCCCTGACGTACGGCATTCTTCAGCGTACGTGCAACGTGCTGCTGCCCGATGACATCGTCGAAGGTGTGGGGCCTGTATTTGCGCGCAAAAACGAGGTACATTGTTTTCGTTGTTACCCGGGTCGAAGGGGTGGTGGAGCTATGGAAAAATTTTGGGGCCGTGCGCTTCGGTTCGACGTTCTGTCCCGGGCAGTGGCTGCCATACGGCTCGTGACGAGCTGGCCCGCGGCAAGACAGGGGTGTCGTTTATGGCTGCTGGCTTCCGCCCCTGACCAGGTTCACGACCCGCCTGCTCCACGGGACCCGTCATTCAACGCCGCATAAACAGCCCTTTTCCTCGAAACAGAGACGTCTCAAAGAAGTGGTCAGCCCTGCTGAAGCGGTTTGCAGGTTCAGGGCACCGCTAACGCCCCGCTTAGCACGGCCCCAAAATGTCAAATTTTTCTGCTTCCTCCATGGCTCGTCAGTATACCATAAAGTACCATAAAATCGCCGCGATTGCAAGAAGACAGGCGTCGGGAAGAGGGAGGGGGGCCGCCGGCGTTCCCTGATCTCCGACTTAAACCATTATTATTCGCTCCCGATTCCGATCACTCGCGAATTATGCAACCGGTCCTGTTGGGCACGCAGACAATCCTCACTCTTGCTCCAGTTGCTGCCGTATTTCCTCCTTTCTTGTCCTTGCCCGCCCGTAATAGGTGTCATCGGACGGCAGCAGAATCAGGGCGGTCTCCAGGCGCTCAAGGGCTCTTTCCTGATCATCTTCATGCAGGGCGCGCATGTATTCCCTGATCCCCTCCTCACGCAGACGTCGCAATCCGTCCCGCCCGATCTCTTCGTCCGGATCCGTTCTGAGGGCGGCCTCGAATCCTTCTCTTGCCGCTTCATACCGGCCTTCGCGATATTGTCCTTCCGCCGTTTCCACCAGTTCCGCAGCGTATTCCCTCCGTTGATCCGGCAAATCCCTCGCGGCGTTCTGTGCCATCCTGCGGTAATAGCTCCTCCCTGTCCCGTATTCGCGTTCCAGTTCCGCGACGTGTTCCCATTGTTGTTGCGCGCGGATGTAATCCCTTTCCTCTTCGGCCTTGCGGGCCGCTTCATAAGCTTCCCTAACATCATTGATCCGCCGCCGGAGCGTTCGCGCTTCACGTTCGGCCAGGGTGAGTCCTTCCAGCAGGGCGAGGGCCTCGCCGGGCTCTCCGTCGTTGAAGTGATCCTCGGCAGAGCGTATCGTTGCCATCTCCCCGGCCCGTTCGATTTCCACCTCCGCCTCTTCAATCCCGGCTACCGCCTCCTGGTAATACCTGCTTGTTTCCGGCACGTTGGAGAGGATACCGATGGCACGTTCGTACTGTCCGTCCCTCATTGCGCTTTCGGCGTCCCTTATGAGTCCGGCATGGCGGGCCATGGTGGCATAGTGTTCCTGTTCCTCTTCCAGCTCGGCCCTGGTTTCCGGGAAATACGCGATCAGTTTATCGGACGCCTCCCGCGCATTGTCCCACTCGTTGCGGTCGATCGCTCTCTGGAGCCGGTCTTCCAGGTGGCTGCGCAGGCGTGTTTGTATTTCATCGTACAAATCGACGTTGTCGCGTCTTGCGGGACGATGTTCGTCGATAGCGGCCAGCAAGCCATACGCCTCTTCATACCGGCCCTGCTCAAGTGCAGACCTGGCCTGTTCCGCCTCCGCATACTCGAGCTCCGCCTCATCAATCCGTGCGGTGTGGCGCGTCACGAAACGCCGCACGTAATCGGTTGTAAGGTTGGCCTCAAGATCTCTGAGAGCGCGTTTTACATATATCCGGTAGTCCCAGAAATCCTCTTCCATCCGCCCCCACAGCTCCGTCAGTTTTTTCAGGCTTTCGGCGGCTCCGCTTTCGGGCCTGGCCCCGGCCAGCGCTCCGGCCATCTCATTGGCTTCCTCCACCTCTCCGCGGGCGAGCATCTGCAGTGTGTTTTCCACCCATTCTTCCAGCGGGTGAGCAAGCCCCGGACCGGACGGCGGTTCCGCGTCGCCGTTTACCAGAAGTGACAGTGCCAGGAGCAGCATTACCGCTGCGGCAAGCCCGCCCAGAATCATGCGTCCCTTCCTGGTTGCCAGCAGAGATTTTCCGTCGCCTGCGGGTTTGTGCGTCTTTTTCTCTTCCGCGGGGACGATTTCAACCTCTCTGCCGGTCGCCGGGTCCGCGACATACCATCGTCCGTCGCGCTCAAACAGTCCGGTCTGATTTTGGGTTTGCGAGGGGTCAACCTTCACAAGGCTGCCGTCGGAAGGGGTGATCTCCTCATTCTCTATCTGCGGTTCCGTGGGAGCCCCCGTTGCATCCTCTGCGGCGCCCCGGGGCGGAATGGCCCCGGCGGTGGCCGACGCGGACATCTTCAGAGTCAGAGCGACGTCGCCGATCCTGACCTCATCACCGTCGGCAAGCTCGGCCTCTTTCACCCTTTTCCCGTTGACTTTGATCCCGTTTTGGCTGCCGAGGTCTTTGACAGTCACCCTGCCGTGTCGTATGCTGCAGCTCAGATGCCGTCTTGAGACCGACCTGGAATCGATGGCCAGGTCGCAGGTCGCATCCCTGCCCACGATGATCACGCCGGGAGCCAGCAGGTATTCGTATTCGTAATCTTGTTCTTTGACGATGAATTTCACGGTGTTTGTTTCCCTACCTTCGTTCTCTCTCTATTATACTCGAAAGCATGCGATGGAGCATCTGTGCATTCTGGCGCCTGAGGTCGTTGTCGTCGGGAATGAGCTCCAGGATCTCTTCCAGCCGGCCCAGCGCCTGCCTGTTCTGCCCGGCTTTCACGAAGGTTGAGGTCTCGAAGCGGAGCCTGTCATGGCGTTGTTCAATTTTCTCTTCCAGCTCCACCCTTTTTGCTTCGGCGCTCCTTTGGAGGGCCGCCAGGCCGCTTCCGGTGGGATGGAGCATATTAACGACTTCTTCATACAGTTTCTTTGCTTCATACGATCTGCCGTCCAGGCGGAGGGATTCGGCAATAACCATCCTTTCCCTGGCCGCCTGCTCCCTCTCCTCGCGTGAGAGTGCGCGGCCCTCAATCTGCCGGCCGGTTTGTCTGGGCAGGATGTTGATATGCAGCACAATCCTGTCGCCCCGCCGATTATGCAGCTCGGCGGTGGCCATACCCCGTGAGATCGCTTCGACGGTAACGGCAATGTTCAGGTTGAGTGATCGGGTGATTTCGGCGATATCCGGCGGGGAAACGCGTGGGTCGTGGACGAAACCCGACGGAACTTCCACTATTTTTATATCGCCCACCCTCAGGGACGTCCCGATCTCCGCGACCGGTCTGTCGGTGGCTCCGGTGTAGTTCAGGAAGAAAAAAATCGCCACCGCTGCCGCGGCGATACCCAGTACCGCGGCCAGCAGGCCCCATACCCTTCCTTCGAGTTCCGACATCCCGATCTCCGGCGGCTGCCCCGTCCTTGCGACATCCTGCTCGGACGATGCCGTATCGGGTGTTCCCCCGGTTGCACCGGTGTCCATACCGCCCGGCGTTTCGGCCGCCATGCCGCCGGATTCTGCAAAGGTTGCGGCGATAGCGCTGCCGGGGGTGTCTTCGTCATTCTCCGGCCCTGCTCCTTCCAGTTCCGGTATGCGCATCTCGACCGCTACATCGCCGAACATCAGGATGTTTCCGGTCTTCAGCTCTTTAACACCATCGCACGACACGCCGTCGACTTCGGTGGCGTTTTTGCTGCCCGCATCTTCCAGTGTGACGGTGTTGTTCTCCTGTGTAATGACCGCATGGCGGCGCGAGATGGAATCCTGTTTCAGCACCAGGTCGTTGTCACTTGATCGGCCGATGTTGATCACCTTTTTATCGGTATCAAAAGTCAAGCCTTTCAGGTGACTGTTGAGCACTTGAAATACCAGTTTCATAATCGCTCCGCTCCGCTTCCAGCCGGTTCCAGCTCCATCCCCGGAACAACCCCCTGTCTTTCGATCCATCCGGCGGCGGTTTCTATCACCCCGCTTGCCGCCCGGCAGCACGAGAACCGCCAGGGTTTCATTTCCCGCACCGTTTTGATCACCTTCCAGCGCGTGTCTATATAGATAATATCAATTATCACGCCCATAAAGCAAGTATGGATGCTGTTGCAGCGCGGGAAATACAGCCCGTAGCCGCCGGGCACGGACCGGCGGCCGATCAGGCCGATAAGGCGGCTGCTGATGTTGCCGGCGCAGTGCAAATCCTCCAACAGGCAACGGCGTGAATGCTTTTCGATCAGATGCATTGAATGGTAAATAAACAGTGACAGCCGCTTCATCCGCCGAAGATGGTGTTCAGGTAACCTATTGCGAACGGTGAAAAGAGTATAATGAAGACGGTCGGGAAAATGAAGAATATGAGCGGGAAAAGGATCTTGACCGGCGCTTCCATCGCTTTTTTCTCGGCCCTGTTTGCGCGTTCATTGCGCATCTGGTCGGCCAGGATGCGGAGCACGGGGCCGAGGTCCGCGCCAAGCTCATCCGCCTGTATCAGTGAACTGCAGAAGGTGTTGACATCCGCCATATGCACTCTGTCGGCCATCTCGCGCAATGTCTCGGAGCGGGGCCTGCCAAGGCGCATCTGCCGCACGACCTCGCCGAACTCCTCGGCAAGCGCCGTAGCGCCCAGTTTGGGAGTTATACGCACAAGGGCTGTGCTGAAATCGAGGCCGGCCTCCACGCTCAGGGTCAGAAGGTCCAGGGCGTAGGGCATGAGGTTGCGGATATCGTTCTGGCGCTGCTTGATCTTCTTGCGCAGCCAGAAAACAGGGTGGATTATGCCTGCTGTCAGGGCAAAGAACAGAAGGAGTCCCGAGGCGGCTGCTATGGCAAGCACCACGCCGAGCCCGCACCATAGTAACAGGCTGACAACCATAAGCCCCAGGTACTCGTCCGCCGTCAAACCTCCCGGGTTTCCGGCGCCGGCAAGGGCCCTTTGCACCCGGAAACGCAGGTCATTCAGGTAGCGGACGATGCCTTCTTTTCCGAAACGCAATTCCAGGCGCCGGACGCTCAGGGCAATGAAATGACCGAAAAAGGCGGCCGGCGGCTTCAAAAACTGGAGCAGGGCCGAATCGCTCCTGCGCGATTCGCCGAAGAAATGCGCTGCATCTTTCGGACGCGACCGGTACTCGGCGTACAGCGAGTAGAAATAAAGCACAAAGGTGCAGACGCTGAGCCCGACGGCGGCGGAATATAAAACGGTTTCAGGTAGTCCAGGATTCATGTCACGTCTCTGAAAAAAAACAAGGAATTGATAAAGAAACACCGGATGCTATCACACCTGGATATCGACGATCCTGTAAATGGTATAGATCCCGGCCGCCATCAAGGCGACAATGATTCCCATAAGCGCCCACCCGATGAGGGTTGTGTAAAGGGGCTCGATGAGCGAAGGGGCGATGTAGTGCAGGGCCAGGCCCATGGCGGGCGGTATGGCGACCAGGACAAACCCCTGCATCTTGCCCTGGGCGCTGAGCGCCTTGATGCGGCCTTCTATACGGTGCCGTTCCTGTATCGTTTTTGCGATATTGTCGAATATCTCCGTCAGGTCGCCGCCCACCTCCCTGCTGATCAGGATCGATGTGATGATCAGATCCAGATCCATGCCGGGCATGCGGCTGTAAAGGTTCTCCAGGGCGTCTTCGAGGTCCATGCCCACCTGCATCTGCCGGACCACAAGGCCCATTTCCTGCCCCATGGGATTGTCCATCTCCTGCGCCACCAGCTCCAGGGCCTGGTGGAGGCTGAAGCCCGCCTCCATCGAGTTGCCGATGTTTGTCAGGGCATCTACAATCTGGTGGTCGAACTTCTTATCCCGCTGCCTTTTCAGCCACCAGAGGAGGATCTTCGGAGCCGCAAGCCCCATCAAACCGAAAAGAACGGCCACAAAGATGTTCGCGAACAGCCAGAACCATAAGCCCGTGGCCAGGGCGAAAGAGGCGATCGAAAGATACACAACGTGTTGCGGCGGCACCGTCAAATAGATCGCATCGAGGCTGGGTTCGGCGCTTTCGGCGTATCTTTGCTCGTACCTCTGCCAGCCGCTGTAGAACAGGCTTATCCCGCTGTAGATGAACAGCGATATGGATACGATGATGCATCCCAAAAGAACGACCATGAACGGATCAAAATATCCTGCAATGTGCTCTGTCAGATATGTCATCCTGTGTTTCCATGCCCTGTCTGTGGACTTTACGGGGGAATCCGCCGGGCCGGCAATCTCCGGCCCGGAAACTCATCCGGTGGTATTCAACGCCGCGAAAGCTTTTTCTGCGTCCGTTGCTGCTCCTGTTCCGAGGGCGTGAACAGAGTGTCATCGACCCCGATATGCCGTTCTTTCAATTCCCCGACGAACTGCGGAATGGCGCCGGTAGCGGTAAAATAGCCGTTGACCCGGCCTTCCCGGTCAAACCCCTGTTGACGGAACAGATACAGCGGCTGCATCGTAACGATGTCGCCCTCGATGCCGACGATCTCTTCAATGTTCATGACTCTCCGCGTACCGTCGCTGAGCCTGGCCGTATGGACGACCAGGTCGATGGCGGCGGCGATCTGATCCTGCACGGCCCTGGACGGCAATTCGACACCCGCCATCAGCACCATCGTGATCAGCCGTGAGAGGCTGTCGCGCGGCGAGTTGGCGTGCAGCGTTGTCAGTGAACCGTCATGACCGGTGTTCATTGCCTGGAGCATGTCGAGCGCCTCGCCCCCGCGGCATTCTCCGACGATGATCCTGTCGGGGCGCATCCTCAGGCTGTTGATCACCAGCTTGCGTATGGGGATGGCGCCTTCTCCCCGGATATTCGGCGGCTTCGACTCCAGGCTCACCACGTGTTCCTGCGGCAGGTTCAGTTCGGCCGCGTCTTCAACCGTGACAATGCGCTCGCCCCGGGGAATGAAGGTGGAGACGATGTTCAGCAGGGTCGTCTTACCGGAACCGGTGCCGCCGCTGATGAGGATGTTCTGCCTGTACTTTACCGCCAGGGCCAGGAAATCCGCCATCTGCCGGGTCAGCGTCCCGAAACTTATAATGTCGCTGACCTGGAAAGGCTCCGCGGCGAATTTGCGGATCGTCAATGTCGGCCCGCTGATGCTGAGAGGAGAGATGATGGCGTTGACCCGCGAACCGTCCTTCAGCCTTGCATCGACCATCGGACTCGATTCGTCGATCCGGCGCCCGATCGGCGCCACGATCCGCCGGATGATATTGATGACGTGCCTGTTATCGGTAAAGCGCAGGTTGGTCTTCTCGATCTTGCCCTTCCGCTCCACATACACGCTGTCCCACCCGTTGACCATGACCTCGTCCACTTCCGGGTCGGCCATCAGGTCCTCCAGCGGCCCCAGGGAAAGGGCTTCGTCGGCGATTTCCTTCACCAATGCCGCCCTGGTGAGCCCGCGCGGCAGCTCCGCAGCGTATTCATCAACGATCTGGCGGATACCCTTGACCGTTTTGGCGCGTATCTCTTCGTCGGTCTGCCGGTCAAAATCCTCGTATTTAAGATCCAGACGCTCCAGAAGCTCCTTGTGGATGCTGCGTTTCAACGCGACCGGAGCAACGACTTTCTGCCTCCATGACGGCGCAGGCTCCGGGGAGGCGGACGTTGCGGGTCCGCCCTGTTCCCGGGCGCGTGTTGTCTTGCCAACCTCCTCCTGCATGCCGTCTTCGTAAAAGACAAGCTGGGCGCGTCCGACCTGGATCGCCATCCCGTCGCGCAACACGAGCGGCGCTTCCACGCGGTTGCCGTTGACATACGTCCCGTTGCGGCTTTTCTTGTCCACGATCAGATACTTGCCGTCTTTCTGCCGCACGATTTCGCAGTGCTCGCGCGAGACGAGCTGTTCGGAAAGTGACAGATCGTTGGTGCTGTGCTTGCCGATGGTGAAACGGCGGTCCCGGAGTTCCACCCGTTCGGGCTGCGCGCCCGGCTCTTTGACTGTTAAATGTGGCATGTTATTGGTCCGCCGCCTCTTGCAGAAGCCGTTGACGCTGCCGGTTCGCCTCCTCCGAGAGCCTGCGCACGTTACCGCCGTCGACCGATTCTATCGCCTCGGGCTCGCCCACCTCGCGTTCCGGACGCAGGGCGAACGTGAGCCGGGCGTTGTTCGTCAGGTAGATAAGCAACTGGGCTTCGGCCGGCGTGACCGCCAGCGTAAGGTTGGAATAGCGGTGCCGTTGCCGGTCATGCGCCATACCGAATCCGTCCATGTCACTCATCCTGCTGTCGACGGCGAGCACGGTGACATCGCTGAGCACGCGCCATGTCTCCTGGCCGCCGCGCCCGCCCGCCTCGCCCACGCCGGTGCTGAAGATGTCCACCCTGTTGCCCGGCCGGATAAGCCCCGCCACACCACTGGTCTGATCCACCGATATGGTGACGGCCCGATGCGCTTCGGGCAGCTCTGTCGAGGCCTTCCGCGGCTCCCTGCTGACGAAATGTTCGGCCCTGAGCACGATATCCTGTCCGATATCGGTCTGCACTTCACGGCCGTAATAGCGATTGACCTCCTCCAGCGTTATCTGGTCCGGGGTCAGGCTGATCGCGGGGATTCTCTTCTCGGTGACCAGGCCTCTGACAAGTTCTTCACCGGCCTCCATCGCCTGGCGGGTCGCGGCGACGGAGACG
>PUMZ01000027.1 GCA_003551565.1 Candidatus Brocadiaceae bacterium
AACAAGCTTTTCGAGCGTGGCGAACCGGTCTTCAATATCCCGGTCCACGAAATGGTCAGTTACTGGGAGCTGTTTTTCTACATCGGGCTCGGCATCATGGGCGCTGGCGTGGCGCTGCTTTACAGTAACAGCCTGTACGGACTCGAACACCTTTTCAAGAGGGCGCCGGTGCCGGCGGCATTTAAGGCTGCGGTGGGCGGACTGCTGCTGGGCGTGCTGGCGCTTGCGCTGCCGGAGATTCACTCAACCGGCTACCCCGTCATGGAGCGGGCCCTTCACGGCGACCTCGCCCTGCGCATGGTCTTTCTTTTGATGCTGGGCAAGATACTGGCCACTTCGCTGACGCTTGGAAGCGGCGGTTCCGGCGGCATCTTCGCCCCGGCCCTGTTTATCGGGGCCATGATGGGCGCAACCTACGGGATGATCATAGACACCCTCTTCCCGAACGTCACAGCCGGTCCCATCCCCTACGCCATCGTCGGGATGGGCACCGTCTTCGCGGGCGCCACCCACGCGCCGCTGACTTCCATCATCATCCTGTTTGAAATGACGCGCGACCCGATGTTGATGGTGCCCATGATGTTCAGCTGCATACTCTGCTCGGTGCTCACCGCACGCCTTCAGAAAAGCAACATCTACACCCGCAAGCTGCTCAACAGGGGTGTGGATATCGAGGAAGCCGAGCAGCGCAAGGCCCTCCAGAGCCTCAGCGTCGGCGACGTGATGAACACGCATTTCACAGCGCTCAGTGAACGGGCGGCGGCCAGCGAAGCCAAAGGGGTCTTCCTCAGAACCACCAGTGCTTTCCTGCCAATCGTGCAGGAGGGGACCGACAAACTGACCGGTCTTTTGAGCTACCGCCGCCTCGTGAACCATCTGGCCGAAGGAGACGATGGCGACACGGCCGTGGGCCGCATCGCCGACCGGCACCCGCTGACGGTTAGCCGAAAGGAGACTCTGCTGGACGCGTGGAACCGGTTGGCCGACATCAATCTGAATGTGCTCCCCGTTCTGGACGGAGACGGATCCGGGAAGATTGTCGGTATGCTGAGCCGGGGAATACTCGATCGAACCAGGCGCGACGACTGGCTGCTTTATCTTTCTGCAGATAATATACTTCTGGAGCTGGAAGCCGGCGATCCCGATTCGGCAATCAGAGAGATATGCCTGGCCATCGCCGATAAGGTGCCCGGCTACAGTGCCGAGGAATTGGCGCAGGCGGTGATCGAACGCGAGAAGCGGATGAATACCGCTCTTGAAGGCGGGGTGGCATTCCCCCACGCACGGATCAGTGACCTGGAGCGACCGGTCGTCATACTCGCACGCAGCAAGCGGGGCATCACGTGGGACCCCCGGAGCAAAGAGGCGACTCAACTGATCTTTTTGGCCCTTGTCCCGAAAGACGATATAGACAGTCAGCTTCAGATTGCCCGGGGGATTGCGGAAGCCACGAGCGATGAAAAGATGCGGCAAAACCTCTTGCGGTGCCGCACAGCCGCCGAAGAACTCGAATGCCTCGGTCAGACGCTGCCGGCAGACGACGAATCCGAGATGACCGAAGTTAACATCCCCGGTGAATTCATCGGCCGCTCGCTCAGAGAACTGAATGTGCGGGATCGATTCGGAGTCACCGTGGTGGGAATAATGCGCACGATGGAAGACGGGAAGCACCGTCTTATTCTGAACATCGATCCCGACGAACCGCTCGCTGCGGAGGACCGGCTGATGATAGCCGGCGAGGAAGAGAACATTGCTGCGTTTCCTGAATGGAATGTCGGGGAGAAGTTCCAGAGGCAACTATAGAAAGAACAACTTTTTGAGGTCTGCAACAGGTCCTGGGCTTCGCTTGCAGCGGTCAGAAAAGCTCCGGACTGTGATCGCATTTGTATTTTACCTGCCTGTATCGTATATTTCCTTTCCAACTGCGCGTTCAAGTTTGCTCAAAGCCATATGCCAGTCAAGACGTGCCTCCGCTTTGGTCACCCTGGCATGCGTGAAATCCGTCTGAGCATCGGTGAGTTCTACGATTCCTGTCTGTCCCTCCTCATATTCCGCTTCAACAACCCTGAGCGATTCCCGGGCACTTTCCCAATAGGCCTCCGCGGATCTTATCGCCTGAGCGGCACGCAGAAGTTCAGAATATGCCTCCCAAACCTGAAGTTCCACGCCCCGCAGCTTATCCTCATATTCCTTAACAGCCGCCTCGACCAATGCCTCATGTTCCCTTATGCGATGCGTTCTGTCAAAACCCGTAAAGATAGGCCAGTTCAGGTTAAGGCCTAACGTCCATTCGTCATCGGGCGGCAGAATTTTATCACCGGTGCGCCCCGCCCGGGCCCTGGCGGACAGAACTGGCCATCTTGCGGCCTCTTCCGCTCTCAGCGCCTCTTTCATGCTCACCACATCTGCGGCCGCCGATTGCAGCGCCGGCCTCCTCTCAATCGCCTGATCCATGAGTGCCGCCGCATCAGCCAGCTCCTGCTCGATCAACTCGTCCGGAATGTCCCTTACCTCAAATTCCGCTGACGGCCTCAGTCCCATGGAGACAGCCAACCGTCCATGGGCATCCCGGATACGGCTGCGTTCATTGACTTCTTCCAGTTCGGCCTGCGAGAGCAACACCTGTGTTCGCAAGACTTCCGATCGGTTCGCAATACCCGTATCATATCGTACCTCTGCCATTTCCACATGCTTTTTTCGTTGTTGCACCGATTCTTTGGCGGCTTCCAGACGGGCTTTGGCGTTAAGAAGCTGATAATAATTTATTTGCGTCTCAAGTGCTATACCCATCAGCAGATCATTGTGGCGCAGTTTTGAGGAAAGCAGGGAGGTTTCGGCAGAGTCAATGTCCGCCCGGGTTGATCCAAAGTCGAACAGAAGCTGCCTCACGCCGAAGCTTGCATCATACTTTTCCCGGCGCTCCTCGCGCCGCGCAGCACTCACCTCTGCTGCCATTTGCGGCAGCAAAGGGGAGCGTGCCCGCCCGGCCCGCGCAGCCTCGGCACGCGTTATCTGCAGCGAACGCCGCGCTTTCGGCGAATTCAGCAGTGCCGCCTCTATGCACTCGGCCACTGAGAGCGGTTCGGCAGCGGGATCCGGAACCGATGCAG
>PUMZ01000193.1 GCA_003551565.1 Candidatus Brocadiaceae bacterium
GGCCGCACAAGAGGTAGTGAAAACAAGCGCAAACGCGAGCGAAACCGACACTGCAGCCGACATAAATCCTTTTTTCATAATATTTCTGAACATTTTTGTCTCTCCTTTTTAACTGACTTTTTTAGTGCTATCTGCAATTCGGGCCAATTCGTGGACCCATCCGTTTTCGTTGTCGCTTAACAAGCACCCAGCAAACGTCTTACGGCGTCCAATCCGGATCGTGCGGCGACCAGAACATGACCGGGGCAATTATTCCCCTCACGCCCAGTTCGCCTATGCCGCCTTCATGCGTTATTTTTACAGCCACCGTATTAGTTTCTCCTTCTCCAAAATTCACCGCATTGGTGGCGGGCATGTCGAAAGAACGGAAAGTGCCCGGCACGCCCGGCAGTCCCTCCTCCGGTTCCGTGCTCGTGCCCACGTACTCGCCGTTTATCCATACGGCCGCTTTTCTGTGCACAGCACCGAACCAGAGGTAAATCTCGCGCTCCTCGAACTCTTCCGGGATTTCTATACCGGTCACGCGATACCACATCGGACCGCGCTCGTAGTGCAGTCCCTGGTCCGAAGCGCTGCGCGATTTTGTCTTCATGGTCTGCCAGTTCCCGCCGAGTTCACCCGGCCGGTAATAACCTGCTATCTCACCGATATCGGCCGTATCGAGCAGGAAGTCCCACTCATCCGGCAGGGTGGCCGCTATCTCGCCTTCCTCCACGGCACGCCGGTAGCCCGCATCCACGGGCTGCTTGAAGAAACGGCCGTAGTAGTCACCGCGGTCGGGATGCTCACGCCACGAAATAAAGGCGCCGTCGCGGCCGTATTCGTAATCTTCGTCCTCATATCCGAAATGGGTCTCAACGCCCCGGGCGGTCCGCTCGAGAAATTCCTCCTGCAGCTCTTTAGCAGTTCCGAAATCATGATTATTTCGCGCCTTCATAAGGTCCATGAAAAGGTCCAGCCGCTCCCAGTTGAAGCGCACCGCATCCACTCTTTCGGCATATATTTCCTCATTATAATCCCCGGCGAGCTCCTCCGCTTCCTCCAGATGGGAACGAAGCTCGTCCCGGCGCGGATGGGTCTTGAACAGCGGGAAATACAGGTAGCTTGAGCCTGTAAAATAGGGTGTGTCGCGGAAGGCGGATTCCAGCCCCTCGTGATAGGCCCGCATCGGTTCTTCGGCGGGCCCGTAATACAGCTCGTAAAACTCCTCGAGCAGAGCGTCAACGTCCGTATCCACATCCCACATCATGCGGCCCGCTACATACGGATTGAGGAAATTGCTGCTCCATGAGTTCCGTATCATCTCGACCCGCATAACGGTAATGTCATTTTCGGCGAAAGCGGGTGTCTCGTGACGGATACGGTCGAGCTGACTGAATGGCAACTGCACGCAGGCGAGGTTATTGTAATACCCTCGGTAATACATCTCGTTTACGCCCCGTTCGGCGTATTCATCTATCAGCCAGCGAAGCGTATGCCGGTCCGGACTCATCGGGTTGTCCATGCCGCGCGTGCGGTCCAGAGTGATTGGAGCAAACACCGGCACTATGCGTTCGTTCATTTCTATCGCCGGCGGCATCATATGTGCACCGTAGGTATAATGAACGATATGAAGGTTCGGGAATTCGTCTTCGAGTTCATCCAGAACCTGATTAAAAAACCAGATATAGCGGTCGGTCATTGATTCGCGGGCACCGAAGGGATCAAATACACCCTGATCGAGTTCCTTACACTCCTCGCACTGACAGTAGCCTCCGCCGTCATGGGAGGCGGCGCCTACGTACTGCACATCGCCGCCCTTGCTTTCGGCGCGCTCACGGATGCCCTCCACAGCGCCTTCAAGCACCTCCGGATCGGACAAACAGTGCTGTCGGCCTTCACCGGTGCCGGACGGCGCCCCCGGTATGCCATGGCGTCCGGTCGAGCGCTCATCGCCCCCGAAGCGGTTTCTGCGGACCCAGGGCCAGTCGAGACGGGTGTGCTGGAGCCGTCGCCATACTATATCGGGCGCCTGGCTCTCGGTCCGGATGGCGACCGAAGCCGTATCCCCGTCCGGAATAACGCGTCCGAGGTCGCCGAGATTGTACCAGCGGAACCCGAGCTCCTCCAGAAGCTCATAAACGCCAAACAGAGTAGCCTCATCGCTGAGGCCGCGGATGTCTATGCGGTCTTCCCTCACGCGCAGCGTGAAGGTCGAGGGGTTGACCCCGGCCTCGCGGCTTGCCTCGTCCAGTGCCGCATCCGCGGCGCCGCCCAGATAGATCGGCAGCAGACCTTCCGGTTCCTCGCCTTCATTCACCACTTCGAGCTCCGCACCCGTCATCAGCTCCAGGTGTTTTACAAGCTCATCGGCGGCCGTATAGGGAAAAGAATCGGAAAGCACGGGCTCGAGCATCTCCCGCTCCTCGGAAACGACCACTGCGGAGCGGGGCTCGCCGTCCTCTACCAGCGTCACCGAAGCCGAAACAGGAAAAGAAAACGTAACAATCGACAAAACAAAAACCGACGCGGCCTTCACTGCAATTCGCCTGAGCATGACATTCCTCCTTGAAAAACGTTTAAGTTACTCAATAAAGAGAAACTCGCTTAACCAGCCTCTCTCATTAAGTCATTTTTTTGGTTCTTCTCGGTTAAGACTGATCGAAAGATCCACCTGAGAGCCTGCCAGGGCTCTCTTTGGTGTGCGGTGCGGAGCGACAGTGGAGCACCGCTTTCATGTTCGCAGGATTTGGCAAACAAGGTAAAAAAACAAGTGAAAGCGGCGCTCCAAAGCTGTCGCAGGAAAATTTGGATATCAATGACCAGTCTAATCCGAAAAGAATCAGGTCCGGATTCCTGTCCCTGTGAGGCTCCAGCGCCTCAGAGATATTCAGTGAACCACGTTGGCCACTGATATTATGATACTAATTTTTGACTTTTCAATCAAGCATATATTCTATCAAATGTACCCCCCCCCCCTGTAAAATGAATGGCCAAAAAAACCTTTTTCCGGGCCATATTCCACTCCTTTATCGTTATCCTATAATGCCCCATGAGGTTGGCGTGGAAAAGGATATTGACAATAATATTTCAGAAAGGATGCTGAGGGGGCCGGTGCTTGGGCGGAAGAA
>PUMZ01000304.1 GCA_003551565.1 Candidatus Brocadiaceae bacterium
ATATTATTATCTGCCTGATCCATCAGGCCAACTACCTGCTGGACCGACAAATAGAGAAACTGGAAAAAGACTTTATCGAGAAGGGCGGCATCAGAGAACGCATGATGAAAGCCCGCCTCAACAAACGCCAACAAAACCAAAAAAAGAAACCCTAATTCCGTTCGTCCTCTACAACCGTGCGAAAGTGCTCGACCAGTTGCCGGACCGAACGGAGAAAAATTTCCTCGTCCCCATGACAGCCAAGCAGTGGGAGTTGCACGAGGACAACCGGAAAACCGTTGCGGCCATCGTTTCAAAATGGCGGAAAAACGGATTTCTGACCGAAACCCAGCGCCACATCCTCATGGCAAGCCTCCAGCGCATGCGCATGGCCTGCGACAACGCCTTCCTGGTCGATCAGGAAACCGTCAGCGGCCCCAAACTGGACGAACTGGAGACTCTTTTGGGCGAAATACTGGAGCGTCCCGAGGAGAAAGTGGTCGTGTTCAGTCAATGGAAACGCATGAACGACCTGGTGGCCGAGCGGCTTGAGGAGTCGGGTATCCCGTTCCTGTACCTCCACGGCAGCGTGCCCGGCCCGAAACGCAAGGACCTGCTGTATAATTTCCGCAGCGATCCGGAGTTCAGAATTTTTCTTTCGACCGATGCCGGCGGCACGGGACTGAACCTGCAGCGTGCCTCGGCACTGATCAACCTGGACCTGCCGTGGAACCCGGCCGTTCTCCAACAGCGCATCGGGCGCGTGCATCGGGTAGGGCAGCAGCGGAAAGTGCGGGTAACGAACTTCGTCTCGGAAGGCACCATAGAACACGGGATGCTGCACCGGCTCGCCTTCAAAGAAGCCCTGTTCGACGGCGTGTTGGAAGGCGGTGACGATACCGTATTCATCGACGGGGGCAGCATGGAGAAGTTCATGCGCGGCGTGGAAAAGTTGACCGAGGCCACCCCGGAAACCGCCCATGTTCCGCCACCCGAACCCGAAGGGAACGGGGAAACTGAGGAAACCGTTTTTGAGCCTTCCGCCTCCCAGCCCGCCAGCGGCGCAGCCGAGGATATGTCGTCGCTGGAACCCCTCATCGACACCGGCATAGCCTTCCTCCAGGGTCTGAAATCCGCCGCCGATGGTAAAGCATCACAAAAAGACCTCCCGTTCGGCGTCCGAACGGACACCGACGAGCAGACCGGCGAACGCTATCTGAAGGTGCCCATGCCCGATAAGAACCAATTGCAGCAGATAATGGGAGCGGTGGCGCCGCTGCTCAAGGGATTGGTAGAGGAGTCGTTGGGCCGGCGATGAGGTTGTCGATTCCGGTGCGTTTTTAACATGAGAGAACATAACAACCTCATAATCTAGAGATTCTATCTCTTCCTATTGTTGTCATTTTGAGGTCATAATTTATTGCTATGTGGTCAATAATTCTGATAAGCCTGCCCATTTTACTCGCAAAGATTCAGGAGTGCCGGCGTTGTGCTTATTGAGCGGCGGCTGAGTATGGCTCTGGTAAATACAAATAACAAGTGGGAGCGGATAAGACCGAACGACCAGGACAGAGGATAGAAGCAGTGCTGGTGAAGTTGAATTCTGAAATGATACGGTTTATAATTCTATAATGTTATGCGACATGAGAAATGTTGTGCCAATAGTGTGTGGTATGCCGGAGGTAAAATATGGCCATAAGAAAAATAAAAGTAACTAATTTTAAGAATTTTGAAAATTTTATCAAAATATAACGGTATTGGCAGGGAGATATCAAATGACTCGTAAAAAACAGACAAGAGGACAATGTACTTATTGTAAGAAGACATATGCTAAAAGCGGGATGCTGAGGCATCTGCCGGCCTGCTCTCAGCGACTTGAAGCCATCAAAGAAGCTGATGAACAGACGGGCGCCAACGAATATATTTTTCATCTGCGTGCCCAGGACGCCTGGTCGGGCGATTTCTGGCTGGATCGGGAAGTGCGCGGCTCAGCCACTTTACAGCAGATTGACGAATATCTCCGTGCAATCTGGCTGGAATGCTGCGGACACCTGAGCAGGTTTTCGCTCGGTGGGGGATGGGGGAGTGAAGAAATCTCCGGGAAACGTCAGGTAAGGCAGATTTTTGCCCCTGATGTTGAACTCACACACATCTACGATTTTGGTTCTTCTTCTGAGACCACGATTAAATTTGTTTCCATGCGGAAAGGCAAACCGACCACCTGCCATCCTATGGCGCTGATGGCCCGTAATTCCGTGCCGGAAGACACCTGCATAGAATGCGGACAACCGGCGGCATGGCTGTGTATGGAGTGCCTGTATAAAACAGGGCAGGAGGGCCTGCTGTGTGACCAGCACGCCGAAACGCACTCGCACGACAATTACGGAGAACCGGTCCCACTGGTGAACTCACCCAGGACAGGCATGTGTGGATATACCGGACCGGCCGAGCCGCCTTATTAAATAGAACCAAATATGAAGGGCTATTCTATTGGTTCATTTAACTGAGCAAGAGCCCCTCGACGCACGTCGGCCACGCCGTAACTCCCCAGTGAACCGCATTGGTGCGGGGATTCTACCGCCGGCGGGTGGATGAAAATTGCCGTCTGACTCAATCTATCAATCGATATCGTTTTCACCCGACCTTACCTTGCATATATGCTCGTCAATCCGGCTGCTGAAATCGGCCACGCGCGATGTGATTTCCGGATAGCGGTCGGTCAGTGATTCAAGATAATCGCCCAGCCGCCGGCCCACCCCGTGAAGCTCTTCCACCGAGCAGTGGCGAAAGGCGGTAAACCGGTCGTTGAGTTCCCCGAGAACCTCAGAGCCGACGTTTCGGGATTGAAGCACCGAAACGATCTCCGTGAGCAGAAACGCCAGCTTCAAGTGCCCCTGTTCGTCACCGGGGATGGGTTCTTCGAACATCGACCCGATCCAGGTAGGTTGCAGTTCATCGGGCTCGTATTCTTCTTCAGTATCGAGTTCTTCCAGCTCGCGTTCGATAGCGGCCGACATCTCCGCGAACTCCCTTTGTTGTTCTTCCCATTCTTCCCGCGTCTCACACAGCGAGAAGGCAAACTCACCGTCAATTTCCAGTTGATGCCCGTCAAAACCGGCGAAACACCCG
>PUMZ01000099.1 GCA_003551565.1 Candidatus Brocadiaceae bacterium
GGGGGGGGGGGGGCGCAGCTCACGGGGCACGAGATTCCGAATACGGGGAAGAAGGCCTTTGCGGAGGGATTCTATTTCGTCTTTATCCCCAGCTCTTTGATTTTCTTGCTGATCGTGTTACGGCTGATTCCGAGCTCCTCGGCAGCTTTCGAACGGGTGTAGGCGTGTTTTTCCAGCATCTGCTCAATGAGTATTTTCTCCACATTCGACATCACTTCTTCGTAAACGTTTTGTTGCGTGCCCCCGGAGGAAAGGTTTGCGATGAACTTGCGCCCGTCGGCTCTGTCGTTCCCCCCGGCCCCGGTGAGCGGGCCGGCGCCGTCCTCCTGCAGGTAACTTCTTATGGACACCGGCAGCAGTTTGGGGGGGATTGAACCGTCGGAGCTCAAAACCACCGCTCGTTCCATACAGCTCTCGAGTTCCCTCACGTTTCCCGGCCACGGGAATTTCAGCAGCATATCGAGCACCTCACGCGAGAGTTTTGAGACATTTTTCCCGCATTCTTTGTTGTATTTTTCCAGAAAAAAATCGACCAGAAACGGGATATCTTCGCGCCGTTCCCTCAATGGCGGGATAAAAATCGGAATCACGTTCAGCCGGTAGTAGAGGTCTTCCCGGAACCGCCCCTGCCTGACCTCGGATTCCAGGTCCGAGTTCGTGGCTGCAACAATGCGCACGTCCGTTTTTATCGTTTGGGCCCCTCCCACCCGCTCGAACTCCTTTTCCTGCAACACTCGCAGCAGCTTGACCTGCAGCCGCCCGCTGAGGGTTCCGATTTCATCCAGGAAAATCGTTCCGCCGCCGGCCAGTTCAAATCTTCCCTTCCTCTGTTCCAGAGCGCCTGTAAAGGCCCCTTTTTCGTGCCCGAACAGTTCGCTTTCCAGCAGATTTTCCGCAAGTGCACTGCAATTGACTTTGATGAACGGGCCCTCGCTGCGATCGCTGCTGTAGTGTATGAGGCTGGCCAGAAGCTCTTTCCCGGTACCTGTCTCTCCCCGGAGCAGGACCGTGGCCCTGCTTTTTGCAACAGACGCCGCGGTCGCAACGACATCCCGCATTGCCGAACTCGCTGCAACGATGTTGCCGAACCGGTAGCGGGAATGGAGATCTTTTCTGAGCCGCCGGTTTTCCGCCAGAAGCTGCTGGCGCTCGAGCATGGCCAACCGGTTGATTTTGATCGCCTGCCCGACCAGGCCGGCGATGACCTGGAGAAGACGCTGGTCCTTGACCAGCGTCGCTTCGTCCGTAAAAGCCCGGTCGATGCTGATCGCGCCCACCACTTCCATGTCGGTCCTTATGGGGACGCATACGAAGGAAATGGTATTGTTATCTATCTCTCCCCTCCGTGCGCCGGTGCGGTCGAGGAAATCCGGGTGTTTGCTGATATCTTTTGCGGCCGCCGGGTTTCCCGTTTGAACAACTTTGCCGGTAATGCCCTCGCCGATCCTGTATCTGCCCCTTTGTTTTTCCGCCTCGCTCAGGCCGTGGGCAGCCGCTATCTCCAGTTCTTCTGAAAACTTATCGTGCAGCACCAGGGTCCCGCGTTTCATATGCAGCTGCCGGGCAAGGATATCCATGATATCTTCGAACACGCGTTCGATCTCGAGGGCCCCGCCGATGGCGCAACTGACCTCCCTAAGAATATCCATCTCCCGCTCTTCACGGCTTACCGGCTGTTCACCGGGATTTTTCCCCTGGCTCACCATATGTCTTTCCCGCCGACCGTTGCTGTTGCACAGGAACTGTTCGTTTATTCTTTGCGTCCGTTCTGCACCCGCCGGTCTCACCGCCCGCCGATCACGACGTTGCGTATCCTGCAGTGCGGTCCGCCGTCGCCCACGCGCAGCGGAGACTGTCCATCTTTTCCGCATCCGCCCAGCCCACCGTAAAGTTGGAAATCCTTGCCGACGGCATCGATATTGGCAAGCGTTTTGAACACGTTACCGGTCAGCACCACGTCGCGCACCTTTTCGGTGAGTCGGCCTCCTTCGATCTTCCAGGCCTCTTCGGCGCTGAAGGTGAACATTTCCATATTGGTCTGTCCGCCCAGCATGCCGACGGCGTAGAGGCCGTCTTCGGTATCCTCCAGCATCGCCTCGAAATCCCACTCTCCGGGTTCGAGGAATGTGTTGGTCATCCTGACGATCGGCGGATGTGCAAAAGAGATGGCGCGCGCGTTGCCGGTGGGTTCTTCGCCCATTTTAGCGGCCGTCTCCCGGTTATGGAGCCGCCCCGTAAGCACGCCGCCTTCTATAAGCGGAGTGCGCCTCGCCGGGACGCCCTCGTCATCGAAGGCGATATGGCCGGCCTCGCCCTCGAGCGAGCCGTCGTCGGTGATATTGAGCGCGTCGGGTCCGAAGCGGCGTCCCGGCTGCATGATCCCGCGCAGCTTCGGATTCTCGTAGATATGATCCGACTCGCTCAGATGTCCGAACGCTTCGTGGACGAAGACACCGCACAATTTGGGATCCACGATCACGTCATAGACGCCGGCTTCCACGGGCCGTGCTTCAAGCAGTTCCAGGGCCCGCTGTTTCACCCTCTCGCAGGCGGCATCCATATCCAGCACATTATCGAACCCTCTGAGATCGCCGCTGACCTCATAAGCGCGCTGGACATTGCTTCCTTCCACGGCGATAGCGGCGATCATGATGCCGCAGAAGCTGTAGCGCTGTTCGATCGAAGCGCCGTCGGAGTTGACCAGATATCGCGTGCCGGTGGAGTCCCGGTATGTGACACTGGTGGTGGTGATCCGGTCGTGATCGAGGAGCAAACGGTTATATTTTGCGGCGAGCTCCTGTTTATCGCCGAGCGAGTGATCGGCGGGATCGTTCCGCGGCCGGGAGCGATACACCGCAGTGCGCGGCTGCACCGGCGCCAGTGCAAACGGTTCTCCGCCCACCAGGGAGGCCTGTTTCAGGGCCATCGATGCGTACCGGTCGATCCGCCCAATATCGTTGAAGGAGGCGAAGCCCCAACCTCCGTCTTTCAGAACCCGCACGCAACCGCCGAGTCCCGTTCGCTCCCCGATATCCTCCAGCTCCTTTCCCGCGTAATGGACCGAGCTGGAACCGCCCTCGTGGAGCCGCACTTCGGCGTAATCGGCGTCGATGCTCCGGCAGACCTTTTTCAGTTTATCCAACACTATCGGAGATGTTCTTCTTTGAATTTGGTAAACTGGGTCAGGTGCATCCGTTCCTCGTCCATAATCGTCTCCAGGATGGAATGCTGAGAGTCGGGCACGAACTGCATAAGTTCCTGGTAGAGAAGCAATGTGTTCTTCTCCATCTCAGCAGCCATTTCGACGGCTTCAGCGTCGGACTTCTGGCGTTCGGCCATCTTCTCGGCTTCTTCGCCCAGAGGGAATATGCGCCCCGATATCAGGTAAGAAAGGTATTCTTCGTACTCCCCCTCATACGACTGTCCCCGGGGAGTGTATTCACCGACGTCGTCCAGCAGTTTCCGGAACTTGGCGGCGTGTTCATCTTCCATTGCCGCGGTTTCTTCGGCAAAATCCCGCAACGCATCCGAATCGGTTTTGGCCGCCAGGGCGCGGTAAAAAGCAGCGCCGGTGACTTCTTCACGGACAGCGATATTGAGCAGTTCACTTGCAGAGAACAGATCGGCCATTTCCCCCTCCTCAAAGGCAAAATTTAGCAGAGACCCGTACAAACAACATGGTAGAATAACATTTTTTTGTTGTCGGATCAAGTCACCGGGGTAATCGAGAAATTGCCTGTAAGAGTTGTTGCGGATGCCTGGCAAAAGAGGAGGGACACGGGTTTGTGGCGGGCTGCCGGCGCGTACCTGAGCGTCAACACCCCGCATTTGACACGGTGCGGCAAAAGATATATGATTCATCACAGTTCGCCGGAGATGCTTTGCCGTTCCGGCTCAGGAAAATTTTTGGACTCTTTGTGCAGGAGAAGTGACCGTGGCACCAGAAGGAACAGTGAAGTTTTTTGACAGTAAGAAGGGTTTCGGATTCATTCAGCCGGACGATGCTGAAGAAGATGTTTTTGTGCATTATAGCGCTTTGAATATGGAAGGTTTCAAGGACCTCCATGATGATCAGCGCGTAAGCTTTGACGTGGAAGAGAGCGAGAAAGGGTTGCGTGCGGAGAACGTAACGCCCCTTTAATTGCCGCGCTCCGGCATATCAGGCCGCAAAGGACGCCCCTGCAGGATAGCGCGTTGGCGGTTTGTTGGAAGGTCTGCAACGGGGAGGGTGTGCCCCGCCGGGAGGGGAAGTGTGTTGCTCACCCGTCAACCATTGGTGCAAGCGACGGTCCGGGAAGATGTCATTATTCTTGCACAACCATCATCCCCTTCCGGCCGTCCCGGCGCTGCCGGTAGAGCTTTTTTTCTCGGATATATTCTCTGACCGCATCCGGCACCAGATAACGTATCGTGCGTCCTTCCAGCACGCGCTTGCGTATTTCGGAAGCGGATATCTCGATCAGCGGTAGATGCAGGAAAGAGTTTTTCAGCTTTTCCGCCGCATGGCGTCCGAGCGCTCTGTTGAGGTCCTCAAAATCCCTTTCATCAACGCCGCTCCGCCCCAACCCCAGGATTTTTACGCTTCTTACCAGTTCTTCGGCCCCGTACCAACTGTGGATGTCCCTGACGCTATCGGCGCCGAGTATCAGGGTGAGTTGCGCTTTGCCGGCGCACTGTTTTTTCAATGTCTGCACGGTGGTAAGCGTGTAGGAGGGGCCCTGGCGTTGTATTTCCATATCGGAGACGCAGAAATCCGGGTTGTTGGCAGTGGCGATTTCCAGCATTCTCAACCTGTGATGTCCTGCGGCAAGCGCTGCCCCGGACTTGTGGGGCGGCAGACGGGCCGGTATGAACAGCACCTCGTTCAGGCCGGCGGCCTCCGCCGCGAGTTGGGCAAGTATGAGGTGGCCCATATGCGGGGGGTTGAATGAGCCGCCGAATATTCCTGTAGTTTTCATTGTCGGACAACTAAAATGTGCCGAGTTCTTTTGTCAATTCCATGATCCGCTGGAAATCTTTCAGGCTGACATTGTCCGGCACAGAGTGGTCTTCCTGGAAGATATAACCGCCGCCTTCTTTGAGCGTCGGCAGCAACTTCCTTATCTCGGCCTCAGTCCGGTCGATATCCTTCCACAGCATCGCATTGATCCCGCCATGCAGGACCAGTTGCTTTCCGTAGGTCTTTTTCAGGTGAACGGGATCCATTCCGGCTTTGACTTCGAGCGGATTGAGCGCATCCAGCCCGATATCGACCAGTTCGGGCAGCAATTTGTTGATGTTCCCGCAGGAGTGGAGGTGCGCGAAAATGCCTTTGTTATGCGCCCAGTCCACCGCTCTTTGCTGGATTGGCTTAAGCATCCGCCGGTACATCCCGACCGAGAAAAACAGCCCGTTACGGTATCCCATATCGTCGTTCCAAAAGATGGAATCGAATTCGTATCCCCTCTCCCATATCATGTCGAGCAGTTGCAGGCCGCAATCAAGCTGTGTATTCATGATATCCATAACAAGTTCGGGGTCTTCCGCCATCCACATGAGGAACCGTTCGGTGCCCACCAGCTGTGCATGGGTGACGTCGAACCCGAAAAAAAGGTGGCCCTGGATCCAGAATCCTTTCCGGCGCCAATCGCCGTAGTTGTTTTCCAAACGCTCCCAATCGACACGTTCGGGCGACATGACCATTCGTGCTTTTGCCTCTTCCCACGAAGCTCGGTCCACAATGGTCCGTTCCATCCAGTGGGGAGTGGAGCTTGCGTGTTTCCACCCCTTCGCGGTCACGCCCCACGGGGTGGTCTGGATAACATAATCATCGGTTTCTTCAAGCACTTTCTCTTCGTAGCGCGGGCTGATATCGCCCCCCACGCCGACCGTTTTATCGAGCCCGAAATACTCCTGAAAATCCACATCCTCGGGCATCCCTTCTTTCCTCCACCTCTCGCGTGTGGAAGCCCAGGGCTGGGCCAGCATCGGCACGCGGTCGGTTTCCTGGTGCATAAAGGTCCGCGTGAATCTCTCTTTTGTCGTCATTTCAGCCATGGATGTTCCTCCGGATGGCACTCACTATTATTTATTCCCCTCATTCCCACTCAATGGTGGCGGGCGGTTTGGAAGAGATATCATACACCACACGGTTGACGCCCTGGACGCAATTGATGATACGGTTGGATATGGCGGCCAGAAGGTCGCCGGGCAACCGTGCCCAGTCGGCGGTCATAAAATCTTCCGTCTCCACGACCCGGATGGCGATGACGTGATCGTAGGTCCGTTCATCGCCCATCACCCCCACGCTGCGCAGCGGCAAAAGCACCGCGAACGCCTGACCCACGTGATCATAATACCCCGAGGCCACAAGCTCATCCAGCAGTATCCGGTCGGCCTCGCGCAGCACCCTGAGCCGTTCCCGCGTCACCTCACCCAGTATCCGCACAGAGAGTCCGGGCCCGGGGAAGGGATGGCGCCAGACCACTTCATGCGGCACTCCAAGGGCCTCACCGACCTTTCGCACCTCGTCTTTGAACAGGAACCGGAATGGCTCGATGAGATCGAACCCGAGTTCGGCCGGCAACCCGCCCACGTTATGGTGGGTTTTAATGACCGAAGCGGGACCGGTGGATATACCGGCGCTTTCGATAACGTCCGGATAGAGCGTGCCCTGAGCGAGATATTTTGCATTTTCAATGTCTTCAGCCGCATCCTTGAACACGTCGATAAAGGTGCGTCCGATGATTTTGCGTTTCTCTTCGGGATCGGTGACACCCTGCAGATTGTCCAGGAACTTCCCGGAGGCATCGATGACGCGCAGGTTGATGTGGAGATGTTCGCGGAACTTTTTTTCCACTTCCACCGTCTCATTGGCCCGCATCACGCCGTTATCGACATAGATGCAGTGCAGGCGTTTGCCGATGGCCCGATGGAGCAGCACGGCGGCGACGGAAGAATCCACGCCCCCGGACAGACCCAGCACGACACGGCTGTCGCTGCTGACCTCACGTTTGATTTTTTCGATGCTGTTGCCGATGAAGCTGCTCATCTCCCATTCGCCCTTGCAACGGCAGATCCTGTACAAAAAATTGTGCAGAATATTGTTGCCCGCGGGCGTATGCGTCACTTCCGGGTGGAACTGAAGCCCCCAAAAAAGCCCTTGCTCATCTTTGACTGCGGCGTGCGGGCATGTATCGGTGCTGGCCAGCGTTTCGAACCCTTCGGGGAGCACTTCGATGCGGTCCCCATGGCTCATCCAAACGGTCATTTCTTCATCCAGCCCGTGGAACAGCTCGTCATGGCTCCGGATACGGAGGTTGCGTCGCCCGTACTCCCTGTCCTTTGAAGGGTGGACGGTGCCGTTGAACGTGCTGCATGCCACCTGCAGGCCGTAGCATATGCCGAGGATGGGAATGCCGAGCTCGAAAATCGCGGGATCGCATTGCGGGGCGTTCTCCGCGTAGACGTTGCCCGGACCGCCGCTCAGTACCAGACCTTTGGGATTGATCCGGCGCAGCTGCCCGGCGGAAATGTCGTGCGGAACGACCTGGCTGTACACCTGCGCCTCGCGCAAACGCCGGGCGATCAGCATGGCATACTGCGAGCCGAAATCGAGAACCGGAACGGTTTCGTTGTCCTTTGCTGTGAGATGAATACCCATTGTTATCTCTTCTTCTCCTTGCCGGCGCTGACCTTGAAAGCGGTAAATATCCCGGCAATCAAACCCAGTGCAAAGATAATGATCATCAGCAGTATGAGCGGGAAATCACCCCGCCACAAAATAAAATGAAGCCGCGCCCGCTCACCGGCGTTCAGCCAGACCAGTATAACGAAAAGGATAACGACGATCAATATGCCTATCAGCTTGATCCACGCCTTCTTTGACATGTTCTCCCTCCCCCATTTAAAATTGTCGCAACCTCAGGCAAGCACGTCATGCTGCTTGAAGAAACACAAAAAACGACCTGAAAACGCCCCCCCGCTTTTTCGAAAAACGTGGGGCAAAATCTTTATTGCCAATGACATATACATTTATTCTTTCGGCCAAAGGGTTCCAGCTTTTTCCCTGAAAAAAGCGACGGCGCCGGTCATGGAACGCGCCCGATAGTGCCCAGCACGATGAGCGAAATGGCGTGGGCCATCGCATGAGCGGTGGCACTGTCAACATCTCTGTGCCGGAATCAACCCCATGATAGTATAAACCGAAAGAGTTCACGCGCTCAAACGACATCAGCCCCGTCACGGGTCCGATCACGTTCTGAACCCGGCTTGCGATCCCCTTACGGACCGCAGAAGCCCGCAGGGCACCGAAAGAAGAGCCGGCATTCAGCGCCCGCCGTGCCTTTGCCGGATTGCCTCAAGCCGGGCGGGCAACCGTTCCGGGGGGCGCGGGAGCGGGCAGATCCGCAGACAATCCCCTCTGACGGGAGGGTCGTCGCAGCGCGCGGTCCGCGACATGCAGGAAAGGGGCCCCGTTTGCGAAGGGGTATCGATGAATACGCGGGCGCGGTCCTCGCCGTCCAACGACGGGTCGCCCCCAGTAACCGGGGCGCTACGCAGGGAAATGCATCCCATAACGCAGGCTTTCAAACACAACTTGCATTCGTTGCGAAGGCACAAGGGCTCCTCCAGCAGCTTGTCGGGTTGGAGCCGGGCGTCGGTCACGACGGAATTGAACCGCTGACGGGGGCCGAACCGGGGCGTCAGCACCACATTGCTGTAGCCGAATTCACCAAGGCCGGCCCGGGTGGCGGCGTGCCGGTGGGAAAAAGGTCCCGAACTGTAATGGAAGGGAGAGTCGGCCCAGATTTCAGCCCTGGTTTTCCCGCCCATACCGGGATGTACGCCGGTTGTGGGGAAGATCATGGCATTGAAGCCATGTTCCAGCAGGCGCTGCCCGATCATCTGACCAATGAGTTCCAGGTGATTGTCGTGCAGGACGTGGCCCACCCTGTTGTAGACGGTTTCAAAATATGGCATCCTGACCTCCGGCGGCACCATTTCATTGTCTTTCTCCGCAAGCACGGCCGGAGCGTCCAGCACGGCCGGCAGAATCGGCATGGCGAACGATACGACCGAACGGGCATCCGGAATGAAATCGGCGGGATGCTGTCCTTCAGGCGGCGAATCATAGGCAGGAGGCATGGGGTCGAAACGTTCCACCGGCGCCACACCCACCAGTGCGGCTCCGCTCCTCCTGGCGACGTCTTTGATCTCCCGTGTCAGCCCTTCGGTATCCATGGCGTCATCCTTTTCCAAAAGTCTGCTTGCGTTTATTGTTGATGGAAAGCGGCATACATCTGTTCGTAGTCCTTGAGCATTTCCGGCAGCAACGTCGGGGGATCGAGGTTGTAAGGACAGCGCTCATGGCATTGGCCGCACTGTTCGCAGTCGTTTATCCGGTCCATTTTGCGCCGCCACTCGTCCCGATAAAAACGTTCAGCGGGAGAGCGGCGCAGCAGCAGGGACATGCGCGCCGCATTGGGGATCGGAATGTCGGCCGGACAGGGCAGGCAGTATCCGCATCCCCGGCAGAAATCGCGTCCAAGTTCCTCCTTCTGCCGCTGCGCCCGCTTTTCCATGGACCCGTCGTAGGAAGGAGGGGATTTTTCAAGTTCAAGTATCCCTTCCAGCTCCGCCTCCCTCTGGCATCCCCATATCGGCACCACGCCCCTGAATCGTCGCAGAAAAGCAAACGCCGCCCCGACGTCGTTGACAAGGCCGCCGGCCAGGGCCTTCATCGCGATGAAGCCCACGTCATGTTCCCGGCACATCTCGACCAGTGACAGCTCCGATCCATCGGAAAGCGGGTTTAAAGGAAACTGGAGCGTTTCAAACATCCCGCTCCTTACCGCCTCGCCCGCCAGACCGATACGATGACTGCTGATGCCGATATGTCGGACCGTGCCGTTGTCACAGGCTTTACGGAGCGCGGCATACGCTGACGACGGGTCGTCCGGATCGGGCATTGTTTTCGGGTTATGGAGCTGCAGGATATCAATGTAATCGGTCCTGAGGTTATCAAGGCTGACTTCGAGATCGTCCATGAGTTCATCGTAACCCTCCGCCTTGGACTTGGTAGCGATGACGATCTCCCGGCGCACATCGGAGAGGGCCCGGCCGATTTTTTCTTCGCTGTCGGTATAAGCCCGGGCGGTGTCGTACATCGTTATACCGGCCTCAAAGGCCTTGCGCAGCAATGCTACGGCCTCCTCCGTGGTGATTCGCTGGATCGGCAAGGCGCCAAAACCCGTGCGGCTGACGGTCAGTCCGGTTTGGCCCAACGTGAAAGTTCTCATTCTTTTTCCATAGCTAAAATAATAAGCAGGGGGCGTTACCGGGCCTCTTTCCCCTCTGGCGGAAAGCGGGCCGCCTCCCTTTTCCCCTTCTCCGTCCCGGCAAGACGGGGCTACTTTTATACCGCACGCTCTGCGAGTTCAACAATAAACACTGAACAGGATAATGGACTTTTTGGGGAATTTCAATCGAACCGCCGTCAACGAGGATTTTGCAGGCATTTCGGTAGAAGTATGCGGGTTGCAGGCGGTTATATATACCGCTATAATCACCGCACCATCAAATCATTTATTCAAAGAAAAATGTTATGACAACGACGACGATAGAGGTTGATGCAACGCGGGACGCCTGATCGGATTTTGTTTCGCCCCTTGCGGGGCTGTTTTTTTGTGCTCTTCCCGTTACCCCGGGCTTCCTCCGGTCGCCCGGGGCTATTGTTGCTGTCGGCCCTTCGGGCCTGAGCACAGGCAAACGGCGTTCGATTTCTGCCACAAATGCACCACCGGAACGCGTGAAATTAAGCGGGTTCCCCCCCGCTTTGCAGCGGTTCCAGGTCGGCATAGCAGACATCTTCACGGAAGAAGTCTTTCCCCTCTATCGGCCCCCAACTGCCCGCCGCATAGTTGGGGAACGCCGGAGGAGCCTGCTCTGACCAGAACTTCAGTATGGGGGTCAGGTATCGCCATGCGAGCTCGATTTCGTCCCGGCTCGCAAACAGGGAAGGATCTCCGGCCAGGGCGTCCAGCAACAACCGTTCGTAGGCCTCCGGCGACTGGCTGGCAAAGCGGGAGCTGTATGGCAATTCCATATCGGCCGTTGAAAGTTTCATCTGCAATCCAGGAACCTTGGTTGTGATGCGCAGAGCTATCCCCTCCTCGGGCTGGACCTGGACTTTCAGCATGTTGGCGTCCGGTCGCTTTCCTTCAAGGGCGGCAAAAAGGTCGTGCGGAACGTCTTTGAATTCGACCGCTGCCTCCGTGAGCGTTCGGGCCAGCCTTTTCCCGGTCGTCAGGTAAAACGGCACACCGCTCCAGCGCCAGTTGTTAATGTAAGCCCTTATGGCTACGAATGTTTCCGTTATGGAATCTGAAGCGACGCCCCTCTCATCACGGTATGCGACCGCCTTTTCGTCTCCGGCTTGACCGGCGCCATACTGTCCCCGGATCACCGCACACCGCAACTGTTCGGGCGACAACGGGGACAGAGCCCCGAGCAACTTGCTCTTTTCAGCCCGTACGGCCGCGGCGTCCATGCCGGCGGGAGGCTCCATGGCAAAGAGTGCAAGCAGCTGCAAAACATGGTTCTGCATAACATCCCGCAGCGCGCCGGCGGAGTCGAAATATTTCGCGCGACTTCCCACCCCGTCCGACTCCGCAACCGTTATATGTACGTTTTTCACATACCGGTTGTTCCAGACCGGCTCGAAAATCGGGTTGGCAAACCGTAAAACCATGATGTTCTGAACGGTTTCCTTGCCCAGATAATGATCCATGCGATAGATCTGGCTTTCCTCCAGGCCCTTCCGGAGCGTGGCGTTAAGGGCGCAGGCGGAGGCAATATCATGACCGAAAGGCTTCTCCAGCACGACGCGGTGGAATCCCTTCTGTTTTTCTTCATCCGGCAGGCGCCGTTGCAGCAGCTCCGCCTCCCGCAGGTGGTCGATCAGTCCGGGCACAACGTCCGGCGGGACAGCAAAATAAAACAACCGGTTTTGCCGGCCCGGTTCGGCGCCTTGCAGGGCGGTCAGTTCCGCCCGCAGCCCGGCCACACCCGACAAGTCATCGTAGCTGCCACGGCAGTAAATTGTTTTCTCCTGCAGCCGGGCCCACGCATCGGGGTATTCTTCGGCCGGCACCCGGGAATGCCGCTTCAGTCCCTCACGGAGGTGCTCGCGGAAGGAATCTGTGGAAAAATCCGAACGCGCAAAGCCGACGATATGGAGATCCGCCGGAAGCCGGTTTTCGGCCTTGAGGTTGTAAAGTGCCGGCGCGATTTTCCGCGCAGCCAGGTCACCGCTGGCACCGAAAACCACCATCACGCACGATTGCGGCAAACGGTACGATGTTTCAAACATCATGGGGCTCCAATCTTGATCGGTATTCCGGTTTTCCGCCGGTTGATGGTTTGAAATGGAAGAGTGCGCCGGCGCCCTCACCTTCCACCTCCCTCCTTCCACCACCCGCAGTGGTGATATACATATCCTCGTAATCTGCACCACCGAAAGTCAGGCTCGACACCTTGCGGGCAGGCAGCCAGATCCTCTCCTCTTCGGCTCCGTCGGGTGAATAACGAACGATGCAACTCCCGTCCCACATGGCAGACCAGACATGCCCGGCCCTGTCGACAGTCATTCCGTCCGGCCTGCCCTCCCCCGCAACCCGGACGAAAACCCGACCGTTGCTTATCGCCCCGGTCGCCCTGTCGTAATCGTAGAGATAAATAGTGCTCTGCCTCGTATCGGTGTGGTAAAAGCCGCTCCCACAGGGGGTAAAGCCCATTCCGTTGGGAGTCCCGACGTCCTCCAGCACCACATGCAAACTGCCGTCCGGATCACAACGGTAAAGCCTGCCGGGATGGGATTCCGACGACATCGTGCCGCAGAACACCCGACCCTGCGGATCCGCTATGACGTCGTTAAAACGGGAATCGCGCTCCCGGGGCAGCTCGGGCACCACCGGCTCCGCACGGCCGCCCCGCAGCAGCGAGACGGACCCCCGGGCCCCGAACAGCAACAGCTGCCCGTTATCCTGGATGGTGAATCCGCCGATGGGGTCGTCCGCGTCGTAGACGACCTCGCTGACGCCGGTGGAGGGGAAAAACCGCATCAAAGTGCCTGCCGGTATGTCAACCCAGTAAAGGCAGCTTTCGCAGGGATGCCAGAGCGGATTTTCACCTGTCCGGCAATGGGAGTCGACAACTTTGGAAATCTTTTCTCTCATCTTGTGCATCCGAAAGCTGGAACAAAACGTTGAACTTCAAGCGCCGGTTCTGCGGGCAGGTCAAAAACCTCCACGGCAGAGTCCATCCGCTCAATATTCAGTAATAAGGTGCGTTTTTCGTTGTCATCTTTACAGGTAAGCGTAAACCAGAGGTTCAGTTCCTCATCGTCCCTGCGATAGCAGTGTGTTACGCCCGGATGCGAGCTGACATGGGCGGCGATTCGGGCGAACGTGTCTTCTTCTGGTGCCTTTACCGCAACGACAGTGCTGTCATAGCCCAGTTTTTTGCTGTCAAACACCCCGCCGATTCTACGGATATAGCCTCTATCTTTTAAAGCCTTTAATCGATCCAGCACCTCTTCGGCGCTAATTCCCAGCCGAAGCCCCATCTTGTGGAAAGGTTCTTCCGAGATCGGCAGCCCCTGCTGGGCGAGGTTGAGCAATTTTTTATCCGTTTCGTCCATCATAGCAATTCCTTTCATTTCACAGGCACCCGCGACAGTTTCGCCCAGGTGGATTCAACGTCCAACCGAACCTTTAACCTGCATTTCTCACAAAGCAACGACAACAATTTACATAAACGGCTATAAATTTGACTGTAAAAGAAAGATTATACGACATCTTCAAGCTCCACTCTGTTTTCTTGCCTCTAAAAACGGCGCTTTGCCCCTCGGGCAAGCCTCCAGTAAC
>PUMZ01000195.1 GCA_003551565.1 Candidatus Brocadiaceae bacterium
AAGGAGACCACCCGGACCCGCCACGCCCATAACCGTAACCGTAATCATAAGCCTTTCACTTCCCGAGCCCGTATCCCCCCCCGCCAGGGGCGCCCCAAACCGCTCCGACTCCCGGTGTATGCTCCGGCAAAGAGCCCTTTGGTACGCCTCCGATTTGCCCTCGGGTATGCAGAGCGCCGCCAGACTGCAGACGGGCTTTGCCGCCATGGCGGCCAGGTCGCTCAGCGCCCGACCGACAGCCTTGACACCCACTTTGCCCGGCGCGGTCGCAGCCGGAAAATGTGTTCCCTCGATCACCATATCTGTCGAGAGCACAACCGCAGAACCGCCCGGCAGACCCACGACCGCCGCATCGTCTCCGGGGCCTGCTTCGACGCACCCGCACCCGCCGGGCGACGCCATGGACCGGATAAAATGTATGATTTCTTTTTCATCCATAACGGATTCCCCATCAATCGCATTTAAGAAACGCGGATCCCTGACCCGCTTATTTCACGCGTGCTCGGTGGTGCAGACGCGGCAGAAAGCAAGCGCCTCCAGCCTGTGCTCAGGCCCGAAGGGCCGATCTCAACAATAGCCCCGGGCTCATTGCTTTCGCTCACGCCTGCAGGGCCTGCCTGCAGCAGGCAGGTCAACCGCCGTTTGTCCGGCCCCGATACATACTGCAGAACCAGGAACCCTGAAGAAAGCGACCTGTCATACTATTTACTTCCTGTATATTAATTTTGTCTTTGGCTTATGAAATATGAGGGCTAACACCTACCCGACTCGGGATGGAGCGGCGGTGTGGCCAGAAGACTCAACACGATCATCGGCACAGGCAAAATCAGCAGAAGCAACAGCACCTCCCTGTAACCGCCAAACATATCGTAACAGAACCCTATAAGAAACGGCCCCAGACTCGAAGAAGCCACGAGCAATGTACTGACCACGCCCCGGATCTTTCCCAGATGCGTCAGCCCGTAATAACGGGGAAGCATCGTCACCAGCACCGGAACAACAACCGCCTGGGTCGCACCAAGTGTGATGCCGAAGAGGTAGACTCCACCCCGCGTGTTCAGGACGAGCAAGACCACGACCGCTATGACCAGCCCCGCCATTGCAACAGACAACAACCAGTTCAGGGGCATCCGATCGGCAAGATAACCTCCCGGCAGATACATAAGCGCCAGCGTCAGAGCATAGATGCGAAACATCATAGCGGCCTCCTGCTCGCCCATCCCGCGGGATTCAAGCAGCGGCACGATATTGAACTGCACCGCCGTATTGATCATTGCCCACATCCCTATCGCCACCGCCGATATCCAGAAAGCACGGGCCGAAAGCGCCTGCCAGAAGGTGAAATCCCGGCCCCCGCGCCTGCTGGCATGGGGATCCGGAGCAGGCTCCTCACCAGCCCCTGCACCGTCCATACGCTGTCCCAAATCCTCCGGCCGGTTTTTGAAGACAAACGCCATTAAAGGAAGCATAATGACCAGAACAGACAGGCCCATAATCGCATACGTCCAACGCCAGCCTGTTGACCTGATCAGCCAGAGCATCAGTGTGGGCGCCAGCGCCATACCGCCCGCGATCCCCACGTGGCGCACGCCCTCCACAAGACCAAGGCGGCGGCTGAACCAGAACGACAGGACCGTTCCGGTCAACATCGCGAGCGCTCCGGGCCCCAGCATCCTGAGCATGAAAAACCCCATAAACAAACTGAAAAAACCGGTGACCTGCGACATCACCATGCAGGTCAGCCCCAGCAATACGACCGTTACCGTTGTCGTAAAGCGCAGCCCGTACCTGTCCATCAGGGCGCCGACATATCCCATCGGAAGCGCCCCCAAAAACGTCCCGAGCATATAAGCCCCGCTCAGTTGGCTGTGGGAGATGTCGAGCGCGGCCCGGAATGAAGCGTTGAATAGCGAAACCCCGTAGGTCTGGGCCGGAGAAGTCACGATAAAACCCAGTGTGGCCACAGGTAGCATCAGCCAGCCATAGTACAGCCGCCCCCCTTTTCCCGACGCAGAGATCCCGCTCCCATCCATGATCTGAACCTTCTCGCTTGATGATGAGTCAAAAGAAAAGTGACACACTGACCGCCATTGTACCAAAATGCCGGCAATATGACCAGTCTGGCGTATCGACGGAAGAATTTGCACTGCGGAATGTTTGTGGATATCAGGACGCAGGCCGTCCGGAGATTCCGCCCGTTTCCGGGCATATCCCCGGAACAAAAGCCTCCCTGGCCCGCCGGCATGAAAGTCGGCGCCTTATCTCTTCGTGAAGCTCAACAAGAAGAACTCCGGTTCGTCGATCACTTTCAGCGTGTCAAATCCCGCCGAAATGATCACGGGAAGGAGGAACTCGGGGGCGGGCAGAATGTCCCCCTCAACCACCGAGTGAGCGGTTCTGTGTATCCTGTTAACATGTTCTCTGCCGGTCGGATGTGAAAGTATGAAAAGCCCGTCAGGTTTCAGAAGACGGTGGATCTCCGACAGTGCCAGAGGCTTATCCTCGAAATGCGGATAGCAGGCATTGGCAATGACACGGTCAAAAAACATATCCGTATAGGAGGTCTTGTGGATATCCATAACCTGCGGTTCCACATTCGCCTGAACCCCGTTACCCTTGAGCTTTCCAATCATGTTTTCGGCGTAGTCAATGGCATGTATACGTCCGCCCGCTCCGACTTTTTCGGCAAGAAAGGGGATCAGGACGCCCGTGCCGGTACCGACATCCAAAACCTTCTGCCCCGATGCGAGTCGCGCCTCCTCCACAACCCTATTGAGGCAAGCAACCGTCTCCCTGCGTTCCTCATCCCATGTGTCCGCCATGCGATTGAAAAAGTCATGCCTGTTTTTCATTGCTCCGCCTCTTTGGAGAGAAAATAGCTGCAAGTGCAAAAATAATGCTGGATACCAGCACAATGCAGGCGCCGGCAGGCACGTTAAAAAGTGAAGCCGCCAGAAGGCCAAACCAGCCCGAGACCACAGCGAACAGGATGGACAACCCATACATCTTCTTCAGGCTGAACGTCACCTGATAAGCCGAAGCGGCGGGATTGATGATGAAAGCAAAGACCAGCAGACCGCCCACGGATTTCAATGTCACGCTGACCGTCGCGCCGGTAAAAAAAAGCAGCAAATAAAAAAAAACAGCCGCCGCAATCCCGCTGGCACGCGCCAGTTCACGGTTGAAAATCACCGATTGCATTTCCTTGTAAAAAAGGCATGCACTCAGAACAACCAGTCCGGCCGTGGCGGCCAGGAGCCCGACATCCCCGCTGCTGACCGTCAGCACACTTCCCCAGAGCAGGTTAAGCCCCTGGCTCCTGCCCTCGGGCAGCATTCCCATGAAGAGGAACGCCAGACCGAGAGTGGAAGAGAAGAGTATGCCTATGGACGTCTCCGGATGCAGTTGACCACGGTCGGATACCGGGCCGAGCACCGCGCAGGCCGCCAGACTGAAAATGAACGACACGAGCACAACCGGCTGACCTGTCAGGATGGCAAAAAGCCCGCCCGCAAACGCCGCATGGGAGATCGCGACCCCTATGAAAGAGATTTTCATTATCACGATCCACACCCCCACCGTGCCGCAGGCTATTCCGGCTAAAAGACATGCCAGAAGCGCACGTTGAAAAAATGTATAGCCGAAAAGCTCCATATCATCCCCTCACCCGGTGCAAAAATTCGTCCTTTACTCCATCGAAGATCACGTTCCCCTTCTCCATCCAGATCACCCGGTCGCAAAGCCGCTCTATCGTGGACACGTCATGCGACACCATCAGCGTTGTCAGCCCCCTCCCGTGATGGATATCCCCGATAATGTCCATAAGCCTCTCCACCATTTCACGATCCAGCCAGGCAAAAATCTCATCCAGCAGCAGCGTATCCGGCTCTTTCATCAAAGCACGTGCAATCAGCACCCGTTTCATCTCCCCGCCCGAAAGCTGACCGAACGGCTTGCCGATGACATGCCCGATTCCCAGCAGCTCCGACAGTTTGCACAACAGATCCCGCTCCCGGCGGCCCGGGAACCGCAGCAGCCCCAGCCTCCCATAACGACCCATCAGAACCACATCGCGTGCCGAAATCGGCAGCCGGGGGTCGACCTCAAAATGCTGCGGCACAAAACCCATGGCTTTCCTCAGTCCCACCCCCGAACGCCATGTCAGGAGCCGTCCGTCGATAAAAACCTCCCCGGAACGCTGAACCGCCAGCCCGTTGGCAGCACATAGCAATGTCGTCTTCCCCGCGCCGTTGGGACCGTAGATGCCGACAAATTCACCACGGTATATGTCCAGCGACAGGCCCCGAATCACGGTTTCGGTGAGGTAGCCCACATCAACATTTTTCATCGCGATCTTAGGATTCATAAGGCATTATGAACCGGATACAGAACGAGTAGACTGTTTCATAAACCCTCACTTTTTCCCCTTCCCGGGGAGACCGGCCGAAAGACCCGGCTCGCAGTGCACGCCCTCAAGCGTCCCCAAGACATTATGGCATTTCCCGGACTCCGGAGGCAACCATTAAGTTTAGAGGCAAGTCCTCGTTGTTTCCCAACCGTGCCCTGTGCCGGTGGGGATTGCAGTGCGCATTAATAAACGCACGAGACCGCTTTCAGCCCAGGCATAATGATTACCTCCGGAGCTCCTGGAGGTGCTCAACGAACCTGTTGCGAACTGTTCGGCTGCGCTTTCAGACGTTCCGCAATTCGCGCCGTATTTGCAAGCAGTGTCGCGCCAAGCGTATCGGCGCCCGGCAGAACGCCGGGGAAGTTCGAAACGGCAACGTGCGGTATGCCAAGTGCTTCCGAAAAAACCTTTCCGGTATCGGCCCCGGCCTGCATGTTATCGATCACCAGCTCCACCCCATCGCTCCGGGAACGATCGATCAGGGCCGTGATGCCACCGGACGTGAGCTCTTCCCGCCGCCCGTAATGGGCCGTCACCTCGAAACCGAGGTGCTCCGCCATTCCCACCATATGGGAGTTGCAGATAACCTTCATTCCCGCAAAACCGCCCCGTTCGGCAATCATGCGGACCTGCCGATCCGTTTCCTCCATGCGCTCCAGTGCGGATTTGAGGTTTCTCCGGACTTGCTCCCGATATTCCGGCCTCATGGTCCCAAGCTCATCAGCAACATTGCGGTACAACTGCTCCATGCCGTCCCCGGTCAGCCAGCTCTTCTCGATCGGCAATGCCGTAACGGCAAAATCGGGATTGGAAACCGAGCGCTGGATATCGGGCAGATATTCCTCGAAACCGTGCGCCAGCAGCGTCCCGCTCTCTTCCAGCAGCCGGAGGTGTTGCACCTTGATGTCGAAATGCCCGGGACACGAGCCGGCCGGAACCAGGGTGGCGGATTGGATGTGGGGACTGCCCAGATCCTCCACCACGGAAGCGAGTACGCTGGTCGTGGTGACGACCTTCGGGGTTCCGTTGCTGCGGGAAACAAGGGCTGCAACGACCAGTGCCCCGGCAACAATAAGTGCCGCTGCGACATATATGCGATAACGATGCGTTCTCACGTGGACGCCTCCATCATTGTTGATTCTCGCGTTTTCCAAAAGAGAAGGCTAAAACCTCATGTTCAGACCGGCCATCATATTGAACCGCGGCATGGGATAACCCGGCCGGTATTCGTATCTCCGATCGGTGATGTTTTCCGCTGCGATGAATATTTCCGACTTTGCATCTCTGTTTCCAAGAGCTTTGAAACCGATATGGTAACTGAGCTTGCCGTTAAGGAGGAAATGGCTCCCGACTTCATCATCCTCGGCAGGACGCACCGGGCTGCGTGGTTCGGCCGTACCATACATGCCGGAGACATACTGAGCATCCAGATTCAGTACGTAGTCGTCCAGAAAGCGCCAGTTCAGGCCGGAGCTGAGGGACCGTCGCGGTGAATAAGGCATATCGTCTGGATCGGTCACCAGATAGGTGCCACCCACAAAAATGGACAGGTCATCGGTCGCATGGTAAGCAAGGGCCGGCTCCAGTCCTTCGGTGCGGTAAGAACCAATGTTTTCAAACGCATCGGGCCCAAAGACCAGATAACGATCTGTTCCCCGCGCCTGAAACCAGGTCAACTCCGCCCGCACCCGTTCCCATGTGTGGTTGACACCCAGCTCATAATGGTCCATCTTTTCGGCGTTGAGTGTATCTGCATCCCCTCCAAAGCGCCAAATATCCAGGCCGGGATAGTTGACCCCCCGCGACCAGCTCGCATGGAACTGGGTCCTGCTGTGTCCCCATACCAGACCGGCATGGGGCGCCGTTTCCGAACTGAATCGATTATGATCGTAGTAACGGACCCCGGCGGACGGTATCACGTAGAAAGAATCCCTGTCGCCGATGAGCTGGCTGAAACCGAGGGAAGGAGACAGCATACGTTGTACCGGGCCGCGCCATGTGTCGATGGTTGGCCCCCCGCGTTCTTCCCTCCGCCTCCTCTTCCCCCTGATTTCCTCGTAATCCAGTCCCAGATCAATTTCGGCGCCCTCCCACGGGTAGAGCGTTTCATCCGCCTTGATACCGGTGAATTGAAATCCGGGAAGGCTTCCGCTCGTTTCGACCGCTTCGCCGGAGTTGATGTAGGCTTTGATCGAACCCTCGAACGATTCATAGATATGATTGAGCGACAGAGAACCCATCCAGGCCTCGGTATCATACTTTCCCTGTCGCGTAGCCGGATCGCCCCTCTCACCGGGATCGTCCGCAGTGTTGTTCGTATGCAGGCCAAAAAAACTGATATCCCAGTGATCGTCCAGCTCATAGCCCACACGTCCGAAGTAATTGCGCAAAATTCCGTCGCTGTTCTTCCGGTGCCCGTCGGAACTGCGGTAGCTCTGTCCGACGTAATAATCCCACGGCCCGATCTTTCCTCCGTGCTCGGCCGTCTGTATAACTGTTCTGTAGCTGCCGCGTGCGAGACCGATCTCCGTGCGGAATCCTTCCTCAAGAATGCGTTTAGGACTCAGGTTAATCCCCGCGAATGTGTTACCGAATTGCTGATTGCGCGGAGATTTGGACACTTCGATGGTGTCGGCAGCGTCTATCGGCAGCAGATCCAGCAGGGGATGATTATACACACCCATATACATCGGAACGCCATCGATGAACGTCTTCATGTCCCCGCCCGGTCGATTTGTGCCAAGCCCCCGGATAAATATCCCGCCGCCATCAGCACCACCATGGGAGCCGACATGGTTGTAACGCGATATCGTAACGCCCGGCGTGCGCCTCAGGGCCGTGCCGATGTCACGGGCGTTCAGATCGCTGATCTGATCCTGCCCGACGATGGTTGAACCCGTCGCGTAGCGATCGATCACATTTCCTTCGATGATGGGTGAGGCGATCACCAGAATTTCCTCATCATCGTTATCAGGTTGCCCGCGTTCCTGGGCGAACGGCTGCGGCGAAAGACAGAACGACGAAAGCGCCCAAATTCCGGCCACGGCAGAAACAACCTGCTTTCTGAACATCATTGCCCATCTCCTCCATTCAATAAAACAATTCTCTATAACGGTTTCCACAGCCAAGCCATCGTGACATGATATTACATTTAATGCTACTATAGCAAAAGGGGCAGTGGCCGTCAAGTGGAAGGGCTGTATGTGAGAACGTTTCAGATGCGGCATCGGCCGAATCATCGGGCAATAGCGGGCTCCGGTCAGGCAAAAATGTCATTGCAAGGATCCGCGTTATCAGTTATCATATCCGGACGCCGGCGTGAGAAATCCCGGATGTCCGTTTGCCGTTGAACAATTGAACACTTTTTTCCCCGGAATTATGGCTATCCAGAAAAAACGTTATGCACAGGTCGGACTCGGCGGTCGCTCCGGAATGTACCGCGACGCAATAACCGGCAAATTCGCGCACACCAGCGAAATCGTCGGGTTATGTGACCTCAACCCCGGCCGGCTGGAACTGGCCGGGGCGGAACTGGCGCAGAAGGGCGCGGATGCGCCCGGATACCTTCCTGCAGATTTTGACCGGATGGTGGAAGAAACCCGGCCGGACGGCATCATCGTCACCGTCAAAGACAGCCATCACGACCACTACATCCGACGCGCCATGGAACTGGGTTGCGATGTCATTACGGAAAAACCGATGACAACCGATGCGGACAGGTGCCGGAAGATACTGGAAACGAAAAAGAAAACCGGACAAAAAATCACGGTCACCTTCAATTACCGCTATTCCCCTCCCCGAACACAGATCAAGGAACTGCTGATGTCCGGTATCATCGGGGAGGTGCTTTCGATAGATTTTCACTGGGTTCTGGACACACGGCACGGCGCCGATTACTACCGCCGGTGGCACCGTAACAAGGAGAACTCCGGCGGACTGCTGGTCCATAAAGCCACCCACCACTTCGATCTCGTCAACTGGTGGCTGTCCTCCGTTCCCAGGCGCGTCTTTGCCTCCGGACACCGGCGGTTCTACACGCCGCACGTGGCGGATAACGTCTACGGGCTGGAAGATCGCTCGGACCGCTGCCACACCTGTCCGGAAGCGAGCAGGTGCCCCTTCCAACTGGACCTCGCAGGCAACGACAGATTGCGCGAGCTGTACCTGGAATGCGAACACCATGACGGCTATTACCGCGACCGGTGTGTCTTCAGCGAAACGATCGACATCGAAGACTCGATGAACGTCGCCGTTGACTACGAAAGCGGCGTGAAGATGAGCTATTCGCTCAACTCCTTCAGCCCCTGGGAGGGCTACATCTGTTCATTCAACGGCAGCCGAGGGCGCCTGGAGCACAAATGCCAGGAAACCGCCTACATCAACGCTGACGGGAGCGTGCCGGGGGCGCTGGAGAAAGAGGGCACATGGATACATATCTACCCGCACTGGAAACCTGCCTACGAAGTGGACGTATGGACGGGTGAAGGCGGACACGGCGGCGCCGACCCCGTCATGCTGGACTATATTTTCGACCCCGGAGCCCAGCCGGACGACAAATACATGCGGGCCGCTGATGAACGCGCAGGCGCTTTCTCCATACTCACCGGAGTGGCAGGCAACATCTCGATCGAAACCGGCCGGCCGGTCGCGATCCAGAACCTTGCCGGGACAATCGGCATGCCCGATTATCCCGATATGCCCTGCGAAGGCAAATTGCCGCCGCTTGAGACCTGATCGAGAAAAGCCTCAGCATATCTTATCAACGCCCCCGGATCCACACCGAGGCGATCGACCGCGCGGAGCTCCATTTCGTAGCGGTCCGAAAGCACCTCCGGACGAACGTTCTCCATCGCCGCAAGGCCGAGGATGGCGGCCCCGAACGAAGCGCCGCCCATGCTGCCGTAATACACCCTGGTATCGGCAAACAAAGAACTGATCACTCTCCTGTATAAGGGATTATGACGCGCTATATTGCCTTCGATATATATCCGCTCCGGCCTGGCCCCCGCCGCCAGGCGAAGTGCGTGATAACCCTGTATGGCCAGGCCGATATCGATGACATGCCATGCTGTCGCGGCATCACGGAAGATCCTGTCGATACCCACCAGACGCGCAATGCTCTCGGGAAACAGCCCCGCCCCCCGCTCAACAGTGGGCAGGGAAAAAGCGTCCCGGCCATCGATGATCTCTTCCACAATCTGTTCACAGACATCCTCAGTATGGGGAGCGCACTTGAGAACATTGTTCTGATAGAACTCGAACTCGGCCCCGCCGCGAAAGATCGTGGTCTTCACCGGATCCCCGTAAATATCACGGTTGTACAATACTTCCAGCCCCAGCTCCTCGTCAGTAAACTCCGCTTTCCCGCCGGGAAGCGGCGCCATTGTCACGACCCATGTGCCGCTGTCCTGCACGACGAAATTCTCCAACCCCTTCGCCAGGTACGGCACAAGCGCTGCATTCGAATCATGGGCGCCCATCGTCACCACACAATCCCGGCGCAAACCGGTCGCGGAAGCAATATCCGATCCGACCGTACCCAGCTTGTCCCACGTCTTGCCGATCGGCAGCTCCGGCAGCAGTTCCACCACCCCGAGATTCTCCGCCACCCGGCTATAACGGCTCCCCGAAACATCAAGGAGATAGCTGTGGCATCCGATGTAAGTGGGCTCCACCCCCATCTCCCCGCACAACAGATAACCGAGGTATTGCGGCAGCATCAGAATATCGGTGACCCGACCAAAACGGTCCGGCATGGTCTGCCGAAGGTAAAACAGCGTTTTGGCACAGTTGGTCAGCCAGGAAAGCCGCGGAGTGGCGGTGACCTCTTGAGCTTCCAGCGGATCCATGCCGATCTGCCTGTAAAACTCCTTTTCCATTGCCTCGGAAATGTCGTTTTCGTAAGAGACGACCGGAAAGACCAGTCCGCCGTCCCCCTGAAACACCTCATCATTCTTCCCGCCCAGCAGGGCAACGGTCGCCCCATGAGCCGAGATCGAGACGGCGCCGATGTCCCCGTATTGCGCCGCCGCCGTTTTCAGGCCCTCCAGCATCCATTCCCGTATCGACGCCATGTCCTCGCATTCCAGGGCGGGCCCCGTCGCGGGCGTCCAGCGGAACGGATCGATCCGCACGCCTTTTTCTTCGGGATTGAGACAGGTCAGCGAACTGTCGTAGACAAACAACTTTTTGTTCGTTTTACCGATATCCAGCACAACGATCTTCTCTCCGGACATATACCAACCTCCTGAAAAAGGCTCGATTGCAACCGGGCCCGATTCTACCCGTTTTCCGATCTTATTTCAAAATTGCCGGTGGCGTTTGACGTAATCCATGAAAAAACTTATAATGTATGTTCGTATTTATGCGCTATCGACCGGAGAGAGAGACCCCCCTATGAGCACCAAGGTTGATCCCCGCTGATGAAGTGGCAGGACGTTACTCTACTACAGATTCTCCATCTTGCATCATGCCAGACAGGACGATTACATCACTTGCAAACGATTACCATTTGAACCTCGAACAGGTCCGAGAGCTCTTCCGCCTGTTGGAGCAAAAGTATAGCGCCCCGTACATCCTCCGGTACCGCCAGGACCTGGCCGCCAACCTCAACACGGACGACATTGCCGTATTCCGGCGCTTCCTCCAGGAGCGCGATGAACTGGAGAAAGAACGGGCGAAAATCCAGGAAAAGCTCAAAGAACAGGGCGTCGAGAATGAAGAACTTTCAGAATCCATAGAAACGGCAGAAACGCTGAGCGAACTTTTCGACCATTATGTGCCATACCGGCCAAGGAAAAGGTCGCGCTCACGCCTGGCCATATCCCGGGGTCTGGCCCCCCTCGCCCTTCAGATCATTGAACATGAACTGGACCATGCCGATCTTGCCGCCGGCGCACGGGAATATACGAACCCCGACATGGAACTTCACACCATTTCTGATGTCCTCACAGGGGTGTATTATATTATCAGCGACTGGATAGCCGAGGAGAAATCGCACCGTGACGCGCAAAGAACGGTTATTAATAACAAGGGCCGGCTTATAGCGAAAAGGATCGGGAAATGGGACAAACGTATGCACGACGAGTTCCGCGAATACAGCCAGTTCGCAGAAAAACTTTCGGATGTTCACCACGCCCAGGTCCTGTCTCTGATGCGCGGCAAACGGCTCAACGCATTGCGCTTCAGGGTCGAAACGCCGTTGGAGGACATGTACCTGCAGGCCGCAGAACTCTACCTGGAAGGCGGCGAAAGGGAATTCTACGAGATCGATGCGAGCTTCCACGACCAAAAAGCGTTGCCGGCCGAAGACAAACTCACGGAACTTACGGGCCCGCAACTCCTGTACTGGTGTATCCGTGAAAGCATCTCCCGAACTCTGGCCCCGATATTGAGCAAAGAAAAAGAACGGGACCTGCGCAAAAACGCCCAGGAACACGCACTCGGCATCGTAAGAAGGAACTTGCGTTCAAAACTGCTGACGCCTCCCGTAGGAAACGGCCGGATCATGGGCATCGATCCGGGTTTCAGAACCGGCTGCAAACTGGTCGCCCTCGACGATAACGGGACTGTTCTCGACTCAAAAATAGTCTATCCCCACACACCTAAAAACAAATGGGACGAAGCAAAAGAAACCATCGCGGCCATGATCGGCGAACACCAGCTCTCGGTTGCGTCGCTCGGGGACAACAACGGAAGCCGTGAAACCGAAAACCTGCTGGCGGAGATTATCGAGGAAAACTGCAACGAGTTCCGCTACCTGATACAGGAATGCGGCCCGGCTGAAATATATGCAAAATCAAACCTCGCCGCCAGGGAACTGGGGGATGTTGTGCCGGAAAAAATGCGCACCGCCCTCGCCCTCGGCTTGCAGGCTCTGCGGCCTATCGAAGAACTGACGAAAGTCGACCTGACGAACATTTGTGCCTTGCCCTATTTGAAAGAAATCAACAAGGCAGACCTGGAGAAGGAACTGTATTCAGTGGCCGAGGAATGCGTCGGTGAGGTCGGACCGGATATCAATACCGCACCTGTCAGTCTCCTCCGTTATGTTCCGGGGCTAACGTATAAAGCAGCGCGCGAAATCACCGAATGGCGGGAGGATAATCCTCCCTTCAAAACACGGCGGGACTTACGTCAGGTTCCCGCACTGGACATTGAAATGTGGTACAAATCTGCACCTTTCGTTCGGGTTGGTGACCCGGAAAGTCCGCTGGATATCACCAGAATCCATCCCGACCACTACCGTATGGCGCAGGCCATTCTTGAACAACTCCAGCTCACCGTTGACGACCTGAAGGACCCGGAACAAAGGGACGTCATAAGAACCAAAAAGAAGGAAGTGGATTTAACGGGCCTTGAAGAACAATTCGATATGCATTACCTGTACGGGAAGTTTATGCTCGATGAACTTGCCCAACCCTGGCCCGATCCGCGCCGGGAGATGAGCCCGCCCCCACTCCGGCAGGCGCCCCTGTCGCTGGACCGGATCAAGCCCCTGCAGATGCTCGAGGGAGAAGTGCAAAAGGTCGTGGATTTCGGCGCTTTTGTGGATATTGGCGCCGGGGAAGACGGACTGGTGCATATCAGTGAACTCTCCGAAAAATTCGTTGAAAGCCCGTATGACATCGTCTTCCCGGGAGAAACCGTTACAGTGTGGGTGATGGATATCGATCCGGAAAACAAACGTATCGCACTTTCTATGCGATCGGAAGAGTCGGCCAGGAGAGCCTCACAAAAACGGGCGAAAATCAAAGAGCAAAAGGAAACCAGAAAGAGAATAGACCAGAAGAAAAAAGAAGCGCAGACGCGGGTGCCGACGGCGCAGCTCCACTCCTCCATGCAACAGAGCAAGGCCGCCGCCGGCCGTCAAAGCCAGAGGATGAAAAAAATAAAGGAATTCAGGGGACACGAGGAGAAAACCGCCCCCCCCGAAACCGCCAAACAGCAGAGCGTCAAGAAAGAAAAAGAGACCGATGAGAAACGCCGTAGCGATGAAGATAACGTTCAGGGCGATGATCTGCTCAAACGCCTTCAGTTCGCCGCTATCGAGAAACGGGGCGAGGATAAATAGACCACGCGCCGTTTCACTTGCGTTTTTTTCGCACTGTGGTATAATATGCGCTCAGTTGCCGTACACACCTTATCAGATTCACGATGTGCTGAAATAGCAAAGCCGTTTGCCGTTGTTGTTAAATCTTTTTCGAGCTCCGCCTTGAAAAACATTTAGATTTTTCATTGACGAGCATCGTCACGCCGACAGGCCCCATCGTCCAGTGGTTTAGGACACCGGACTTTCGATCCGGCAACCGGGGTTCGAATCCCCGTGGGGTCACCACTCTACAAAAGCCCCGGAAAGCCTTGAAAGGCTCCTCCGGGGCTTCCTTTTTCCATTTCCGCCCTCCCTTGCAATGTTGCATGGCGTGCCCTATAATATCAGCATATGCGTAAAAAGTGGTCACTATGGCGGTCACTATACTTTCATGAG
>PUMZ01000021.1 GCA_003551565.1 Candidatus Brocadiaceae bacterium
GTATGTCTCGACATGCTCCTGCTCTGCTACTACACTTTCCGCGTTCTGTACCACCTCTTCGGTAACATCCAATGACGTGCCGACGGGCAGATTGACCATTACCCTAAGACGACCATCGTCAACCGACGGCAGGAATTCAGAACCAAGCCGCGGCAGCAGCGATATCGCCAGAATAAGCATGATGGAGAATACGGCGATCACCGCGTAGCGGAGTGCCATCAACCGGCCAAGCAGAGCGGCATAGAGGTGTTTTAACTTCTCAAACATAGCGGAGAACCACGCTTTGGGCCCGTTCCTGCTCATGTCTTCTGAATCCGGTGCATCAATCAGCGCGCCGAACATCGGCGTCAGGGTTATCGCTACCGCCAGGCTGATAATCACTATACCGACGATGATCATAACAAGCTCGCGGAAAAGCAGGCTGGCGGTGGCCGGAACGATCAGTATCGGCACGCACAGCGCGACAAGCGAAACCGTAGCGGCTGTCAGCGCCGGGCCGACCTCCCGCGTGGCCTCAAGTGCCACTGACAGCGCATTAGCATCAGGAGCTTCACGCCGAAAGCGTGTGATATTTTCAATCACCACGATCGAGTTGTCGACAACCACTCCCATAGCGATAACCAGCCCGCCCAGCGAAAACACGTTCAGGGAGAATCCTGCCAGGTGCATAAAGGCAAAGTTGAGGATAAGAGTGACGATAAGCGCGGCCAGCATAATGGCCACATGCGTAAAACTGCCCAGAAAAACGTAGATCACCAGAACTACAAGAATACCGGCGCCTATGGCCGCATCGCGAACCCCGCTGAGTTCGGACTGGACGTACACAGCCTGGTCTTCCATGATCTGCAATTCAATATCTTCCGGCAGCGCTTCTCGGAGCCGGGCGATACGCTCCCCGACATCTTCGGCGACCTGCACGGTGTTGGCTTCGGCCTGTTTATACACGCTAAGGCGCACGCTGTCTCTGCCGTCCAGACGTGCGATGATGCGCTCCTGTTCATGTCCGTCCACAACCTGCGCTATATCACGAATTCTGACCGCTGAATGTCCTTTTTTTGGGAGGATTAATGCGCCTATCTCATCGGGGTCGGTAAATTCGGCATCCGTGCGGGCGATAAGTTCCCGGCGGCCTTCATAAACCCGCCCGGCGACCTGATCCACGTTCTCCTCTCGGAGTCGGGTCAGGATATCGGAGACCGACAGGTTATGTTTGGAAAGGGATTCGGGGTCGATAACAACCCTGATTTCACGCTGCAGGCCGCCTTCGATCTCCGTTCCGGCGCCGCCCCTGACGGCCAGGATTTCGTCCTGAAGGTAATCTTCCGCCCAGGCCCTCAGCTCGACCATATCCATGTTTTCAGAGCCAATAGCCAGTCTCAAGACGGGCAGCTGGGTGGGGTCGGCCTTGAAAACATTGGGTGGATCGATATCATCCGGCAGGCGCCTGATGCTGCGTTCTACAGCCGCCAGTACATCCTGATATCCGTTGTCAAGGTCGGTGCCGTACTGGAGATTTATTTCCAGCGAATACAACCCTTCCGTACTGGTTGAATTGATATAATCGAGGTTGTCGATCGTTGCAACGTTGCGCTCGACCGGTTCGGCGATGTTGCGTTCAACCTGTTCGGCAGTGGCACCGCGCCACTGGATATTGACACGCACCATCGGATACTGAAGGTCGGGCAGAAAATCGACCGGCAGGCTGATATACCCGTAAATCCCCAACACGATCATCGCTGCGGCGATGGCTAATGTAGCGACTCGTCTTTTGACGGCATATTCTGTTATTTTCACGTTATGATATTATTGTTGATTTTGTGTCGATGTGCTCATTAAACGACTGCGGATTTCCAGAAACTGTGCTCTGAAAAATGTGGTGCCTGTCGGCCCAGTACTTTCCCCGGGAGCGCCGAGCCCCAGCTCGTCTACGTTCGTAGTTTTCGTTCCCGCCGGCAACGGCAAAAGATCCGAGCTGAGCACAGAATTTACGGGTGAAAACTTTTCGCCTATCTTCATTTTGTTAACGATACAGGCTCACTGACTGGCTACTTCTTACCGCCGCCTTCGCCTCCGGCGCCTATCACGCGTACCTCTTCACCGTCGCTGATCCCGTCCGCACCGGCGGTAATAACTGAATCCCCCGCCTGCAAACCGTCTAGCACCTGTATAATGTTATTTTGGCGTAGTCCTTTCTCGATTATCAGTCGGCTTGCCCGGCCATCTTCCACCACAAATACGGCCGTCTCGCCGTCCCGTGTGCGAACAATCGCATCGGCGGGCAGCGTAAGGGTTTCAGCTACTGTTTCAAGTTCCAGTTCAATTCTCGCGAACATTCCATGGACCACTTCATCCGTATTCTGACTGAGTTCAAACTCGACAGTTCTAGTGCGATGCTCCTGGTCGAGACTGGGGTAAATGCGTTTTATTCGGGCATCATATGTGTTTTCCGGAAGAGAGTCGAACCGTATTTTTGCTTTCATTCCCTTTTCAACGGCTCCAGCCGAGGACTCAGGCACTGCCGAACGGATAACCGTAGATTCGGGGTCCATCATCTTGATAAGCGGCTGGCCGGATCGGACGGAGTCGCCACCGCGCACATGGACCTTTGTAATTACACCGGCAAATGGTGCATTGATAATTGATTCATCAAGGCGCGCCTGCGCATGTTTGAGGTCGGCTCTTGCACCTTCGAGCCGTGCTTTTTTTGCTGCATAGTCCTGTCTGGCCTTCTCGTAAGCCTCCTCGCCGGCAACTTCTTTTTCATAAAGTCTTTTTTGACGCTGGTAATTGCTGTGAAGTAGACTTGTTTCGGCATCAAGTTCACTTACCTTTGCTGCCGCCCGTTGAACATCGATACGATACAGATCACGTTCAAGCCGCACGAGTTCAGTGCCTGCTTCTTCGATAATATCGCCGGCGTGCCAGGGGCAGCAGGCCACTATACCCTCTACCTGTGATGCCAGGGTGATTTTTTCCAGAGCAACGGTTTCACCGATGAGTTCGAGCAAGCGCGAGATGGGACGGCGCTGCACTTCTTCCGTTTCCACAGCAGACGGCGGCCTCTGACGTCTACCACCACCCTCTGA
>PUMZ01000069.1 GCA_003551565.1 Candidatus Brocadiaceae bacterium
GCCGGCAAACGCCAGGTGGTCGCTGAGCTTATCGACCTCGGTGCCGCGCAGCCAGACATCGTCGCCGTAGATATTATTGATTTCTGATGCCGGCATCAGTATCTCGTGCTGTTGCAGCGGCAAGGCGTTGCCGGTCATGCTGAATTCGGTGTCGGTATCGCTGTATCTGAACGCACCGGGAGCGAGGCCGAACCGCTGTTCGATGAGGTAATCGGCGCTATAGAGTTCGAGCGAGTCGATGAACTTGCCGACGGCCTCGGAGGCCGAATGCGCGGTCGTGGCACGCTGTTCGGTGCGGGTAGACAGGGCGAGGACAGCCGCCAGGGCGACCAGCGCCGCCAGGATCGCCAGAACCAGGATAAGCACACTGCCGCGACGGCTCGCATCACAGGCTCTACAGTCTCGTTTTCTTTCCATTCATAGGCTCCGGATATTAAAAGTTTTTTTATTCCTGATTACATTGTCAAATGACAATCGAAATAAGCAGTCATTACTTCCACGGGGACAAGCCCCGTGGGGAGTTGTTTTTTTGGGGTCAAATCGGCTCTGGTAGTCAGTCATCGAATCCACAGGGGCAAGCCCAGTGGTGTTATATCACCTCGCTCAGGTTTGCCGCCTCAGACGCTGAAGACCTTGTTCACATGATCTGCCCGATTATGTTCGTTTCTTCCTGATCATGGCGTTTCCTCTCGATTAATGGTCGTTTCCTCACGATTAATGTCGTTTCCCCACGGGCCTTGTCCCCGTGGCTTGCATGACTGACTACCAGAAACGCAAAACACCTAAACAGAAGACTCCACGGGGCTTGTCCCCGCGGTTATCATGACTTGGCAGAAATCAAAAGTTGGCTTCCGGGGTCGAACCGGAGCAACCATTCGTATAGCACGCATGCCTGCGTGCGCCTGGACAGGCAAGATGCCTGTCATACATTCCGCCTGCACCTTTTCGGCCAAGCCCCTGGGCTGTAATTAAATATCCTCTTCGAGGAAAACGGCTTCGTATGCCATTCTACAAACACTGCCAATTCTATACCATATCCTCAAACTTAATGGTTACTCATTTCACCCCCGAAAACACGGCTCTAAGCGTTATACAGCCCTGTTTTATGTCGTAGGGCCATAAATCACAAAAGCTTACCTCGGTCCGACCCCAATAGTTTCTCTCGCCGGCTTTAGCAGTCATACCTTCTCGACTCTCCACGAAGCGATGTTGCGTTTCTCGGTGCTGAAACTCGCGCCGACCAGCATGATCTCTTTTCCCGAGTCCAGGTATTTGTGGTGATATTGCTTCTCGCGTATCTGTTTCAGTGCCTCTTCGGGCTCTTTGTCGAGCTTGAACTCGAAAACGTAGACATAGTCTTCGGTCTGCGCTGCGGCATCGATGCGCCCGGTGCCGGTGCGCGCCTCGGCATCGATGAACAACCCGATCAGGCGGAAAACGATGTAGAATATCGTCTGGTAGTATTTTTCATTGGCTATCTGGATGTCATAGGGGATGTTGACGAAAAACTGCCGCATCTTCTCCATTACCCCGTCGATATCGCCATTACGCAGCATCTTAGCAATTATGGCGGCATAGTATTCGACATTTTCCTTCTTTATCTCGGCGTATTCTTCCAGCAGATAGGCCTCAAAAGCCGCTTCAACTTCCCGATTGGGGAACCCCAGATAGTAGAAAACGATCCCGTGCTCGACCTCCGTTTCCAGGATGGTCAGATAGCCCGTCTGGACAAGCAGCGCCAGCGGGTTGAGCTTGTCGATCTCATAAGAAGAAAAAGCCAGTTCCCCGACGGGCGTCGAAAGCTTTTCCTCGAAGTCAAATTGCTGCTGTTTGGCCAGTTTCAGCAAGAACGACGGTGTGCCTGTCTCGAACCAGTAGTTTCTGAACTCTCCGCCGGATTCGAAAAATTTTCCAATAGAGACTGGATTGTAAACCGAAGCGGCTTTCTGATGAAACTTATATCCGTTATACCATTCTCTGAGCCCCTCCAGCAATTCGCCTCTGTCAATGCCCTGCGTCTCAGTGATATGGTCGATATACTCGGCGAAGCTCTCTTCCAGTTCCTGCTGGGTATATCCCAGCAGGGTGGCATATCGGGCGTCCATAGTGATATCGGTGAGGTTATTGAGTTTAGAGAAGACGGAGACCTTCGAGAATTTACTCACGCCCGTCAAAAATACAAAGCGCTGGAAGGGTTCGGTAGCTTTGATGACGGAATAGAAGTTCTCCAGCACCTCGCGGATGCCCTCCACGTTCACCTTCATCGCGTTGTCCAGTATAGGTTTATCGTATTCGTCAATGAGGATGACAGCTTTTCCCTTGTTTGCGGCGAGCCTTTCGACCAGTTCAGTAAATCGGCCTGAAACTCCGCTCCTGGAGAGTGAAAGATCGCAGGACAGAGCCGCCGAGTCGATTGTCTCGATCAGATACCGGCTCAAATGCTCAGCGTCCGTTGATTCACAGTTCCCCAGGTCAAGGTGTATGACCGGATAGTCCTTCCAATCGTAGGGTTTGGACTCCAGCGCGAGTCCCTTGAACAGGTGTTTTTTGTTCTGGAAGACGGCCTTCAGCGTGGAGAGGGTAAGAGATTTACCGAAGCGGCGTGGGCGTGAGAGGAAATAGATGCCTTTTGCCGGTTTAATGAGGTTCCAGATATACTCGGTCTTATCGACATAAAGGAACCCCCCCTCGATGAGGTCTTCAAAAGTGTATACACTTGTCGTCAGGTCTTTCATTAAAAGATTCCCATCAAAGACATTACCCGTTACAACTGGATAGTAACCACCTTAATTATATCATAAAAACCAATGGATTCAAGTTAGTGATCAGTGAACCACGTTACTTTATCCCCACCGTGCCCTGTGCCGGTGGAATGATGATTCAGAGCTACTTAACGATTTCCTACACTGTAGCCGTGTCTCCGCCCAGCCCCTCAAAACGCAAAACTCACAACTCAATCGCCCAGCGGCAGTTCGGTTCTGAACAGCACGCGCGGTTTGAGGTAAGAACGATCGATCACGGTATAGAACGCACGTTCGGTCACAACCTCGGAACCATCGCGCAGCTGCACACGCCCGGTGACGC
>PUMZ01000075.1 GCA_003551565.1 Candidatus Brocadiaceae bacterium
CGCCATCCCTGAACGCATGGCGCCCCTCGCGGATAGTTCCCGCTATGTATATGTCTTCTATCCCCTCGGGAACATAAAAATACAGGCGATCATACCAGTTGCGTCTGAGTTCGTATTCACCCCCTGCAAGAAGGGTCAGTTTGGCGCCCCGCGGCTTATAATTCCATTTGTAACCCTGGCCGGCGTTTGTGATGTAAAAACGATAAACTCCGGGTTCCGGAGCCGTCAGGTCGATCGTACGGGGCTTCTCATCCGGCGGCACCTCGCCATCATCAATCAAATCGCCCCCGGCGGTCTCCAGTCTCCAGCGCACCGGACCGCGGTCATCATGTATATGCCCTCCGGAAATCCATATCTCGGGCAGAACTTTTGTATCGGTAGCGAGCAAAGCATTCAACTCTCCACGGTGAGGGAACCTCTCACCGGGCTCACCGCGCTCATTCGGCTCAAAACCCGCGGCCTGCCAGCGGCCCGAATCCTGCCAAGGTTCAAAATCAAGTTCAAGCAACTGGTGATTCTCAACGCCTGCCTCCAGAAACTCCCGGATTTCCCGCTCCTTATAAGGCTCATCTTCCTTCTCCCGCAGACGGTCCGGAGGACGGTTTTGCCCCCGTTCACCGCCCCAATCCAGATAATCATCACCCCGCACACGGCGATTGATGGCACGTACCAGTTCCACGCTCTCGGCCATCATCCGGCCGCGGATACGCCAGGCGAACCTTATCAGGTCATCGAACGCCTGCTGGCGCTCCGGACCGCGTATTGAATCGTAGCGGCGGTACAGTTCCACGTATCGGGTATAAAGGATCAGGTCCTCGATGCGGGCCATCTCAGCACCTCCCTCCTCCACTAAATCACGCGCTTCGGCAAGCAGCCGGTACATCCGCCCGACCATGTCGTCATTCAGCTCTCTGGAGCGACCGGGCACATAGGGGTCTTCGGCGCCGCCGTCGATAAGTTCGTAAAATTCACGCATGGGTTCTTTAGCCGGGCCGAACGCCTTTTGCAGGAAATCATCGATGAGTTCATCCATGCGTTCGACTTCGCCAACATCCCACATGAATCGGGTGGCGAGATAATAGCCGAGCCCGTAGCCGCCCCAAGTATCGTTGGATTCGGCGTTCATGAACCTCGCACCCCTGCCGTGCCCCCTGCTTATCGTATCGCTCAGATACTCCGTATCTGCAGCCCTTGCTCCGGGGCCCGGCAGCGACCAATGCCAGATGGCCAAACCGTAGTATTCGCGGATACCGAGCATATTCGCACGCTCGCTCCAACCGTCAATCATCTCATCAAATGTGTAACCACCGCGGATATAGCTTGTGGCAAGGCTCACGATCACGTTCGGGTGGACGTCGATTTTGGGCGGCGGTGAATGGTGACTGTAAGCGTAAATCCCGACATATTTTTCCTCGCCGAACTCTTCGGTCACAGCCTCGGCCACCTTATTGGCAATAAAAATGGCCTGTTCGCTCGGACGGCCGATCCCACGGCTCTCCTCGCTTTCGGACCAGGGGTTGCCGTCGCGCGGGTCCATGGGCACTGAATCGCAGTCAGGGTCCCGGCGCAATTTATCGACCATATAATCAACAAACATCCGCTGCACCTCCGGATGCGCGACGTTAGGCTGCGCCCGCTCGGTGCGCTCGCCGTCAACCAGCCCCCAGTATTCAGGGTTTTCATCAAACGCCTCCTGATTAGCTCGGATGACCCTTCCGTAGGAATGCCCGGTGCTCAGGCTGAAACTCGGCTTTATGCGGTTGCGCACCTGCCAGTCCGACCAGGCCTCCTGAGCCCAGGGCCGCATGTCCATCCGCAACGCGCCGCGAGGGGCACGGCGACTGTAATAATCCGGTTCTTCACGCACATCGATCGAAACGACCAGTTCATCCTTCTCCGGCACGACCTCCCAGGTTTCGGTCGGAAAAAACTGGCGATGGCCGAAACGATACAGGATATCCCACACCGCGAAGCGCACCGCGAGGGGGGTCGCTCCGAGGAGATAAAGCCCGTCTTCAGTCGAACGAATAACGTAATGATCGCCTTCGAAAGGCCCGTCGCCAAATTCCACATCCTTAAGGGGGGGAGTTACAAAATCATCCGGAAGTCCCAGAACTATACCCGAATTGCCACTACCTTCCTCCACTTCAAAAGATGCACCGCAGATACGCTCGAGATAGTCCGCCAGTTTAGAGGCGGCTTCTGCCACAGTTTCATTGGCATCCTCGCCTATAACCACGGGCAATCCCGCCTCGCCGTCGGCGGCGAGGACCACTTCCTCAGCCACGGGTGCCGCAGCAACCTCAAAGACAGAAACTGCAGCTAAGCTGCAAAAAAACACTCGCAATATTACCGACATTCGTATATTCATTGGTATAAATTCCTTTAAAAAACAAATTATATCCGGATTTACTCTTCCTACCAACTGTAATATTCACCCCAGGAACGGTAGCGATACTCTATTTCGTCATCGCTATTCCAGTCCACACGACCATCCATATAAAGGACGTTCATCCCCCCCATGCCCCGATGATTGGGACCTAACTCCGTGCCACCGGAACCGGCCATACGCATCCTGAAGGAATCCTGTGAAAGACCGGAGGGACAATCGGGAGCACGGTATCGATCCGTCGCCATCGGCTGGTCGGAAGCGGAATTGAATGGAATACGTGAACCGCATGTGCAGGTAACCTCTCTGCCCACAAACCTGCGATTGGGTATTGCTCCGTCCTGGTTATGAACAGCTCTGGAATAGCGGTAATGAAAATGGTCGGAATCGCGGCTTCCATGGCCGAAAACCTGGACATAACTGCTGTATATTCGATTAGCGTGGCGGCGGCCGGTCGGATGATAAGTGCCGTGGTGCGGCCGTGGATGTCCAGGGCAATGAAAAGTCATGTTAAGACTTCCTAACTCGTCATCTTCCACTATCGTGTCTGCATATTCTTCAATGGGAGCAGCGCCGCTGTCAGTGGGGCCACCCCGAATCATTGTAAAATCAGTCCACCATATGTTCGGAATACCCCATTCATCGTTATCGTTCGCATAAAAAGTAGACGCAAAAAACTGCTGCCTC
>PUMZ01000036.1 GCA_003551565.1 Candidatus Brocadiaceae bacterium
CATCCAGCAAAAAATCATCGAAAAACGGTATCACCAGCCGTACAGCATCGAGAATTTCTCCGTATTCGTCAGGATAGTTGTCTCGGAGATGAAGAAGAAATGGTGCGATATTTGCACCGTCAAAACGAAAGGTTTTATTGTCCTCAACAATCTCATATCGGCGCATTGCCGATGATTTACTGGTGTCATGAAAATGGTAGATACGCCATGAATCTATAGATTTATAAACATGATAGCCAACGCCATGCTGGCTGCCGCTCACGCCACGTTTGTTTTTTTCTTCAAGCAATCGAGGCCGCGTCTGTCCGCTCCCCATATTCCGCCACCCGCTGTTTTTATGCTCATAGTATCTCTGCTCGTCGTTGACCACGACTTTTTCTCCCCCGGCGGCGGACGCCAGTGAAAACTTGTAGCCGTTTTTCCCAAAGCGGAGTTCAGCCGATATTTCGTCGGTCTCTTTTGGCCCGTTGAAAAGAAAATCATCGATGCCGCCGCCGTCAGTAATAAAAGACTGGAGATTAGACTTCTTTAATCCAGGCAAACTGAGCTCCATCATGGCGCGAAGGAGCCGAAAGAAATCGATGAAATTGCTCTTGCCGGTACCGTTACCACCGATCAGAACATTCAGATTCTTCAGTTCTAGTTTTTCAAGCTCCCTTATGGACTTAAAGCCCTTGATTGTCACTTTATCCAATGAAGACGGCATGCTTCAGGCCTCCAAATTAGTAATCGTTGTGCCTCTTTTGGTGCTCTGTCCAACTTTTCGACGGTATAGCGACGGGTTGACTTACTCTTTCTTAAATGCTCGCTCCTGCCGCGCCGAAAGAGTTATTTCCATATCCAGTGCGGCTTCGATCTTAGCCAGCGTTTTCAAAGTGAAATTTTGGTGCTCCGAGAAGATACGAGAGATAAAAGCCTCAGAAACACCCATCCTCTGCGCCAGCTCGGATCGGCTTATATCGTGCTTCTTCATATGCCGCAGAAAATCCGCGGTGATGGCATCGTACAGAGCAATGGCCCTGTATTCCAGATCATTCTTGAATTCCCCGTGATATTCTTTCAGTAAGGAGTCAATATTATTTGTTAGTTTTTTATTGGACATTTATTGTTGGAATTTGTCAGGCTTTCACTCAATAATGTGGTGAAAAGCTTTTCGGGGAAGATCTCGGCATACCCCCATGCTTTTCTCTTTCTACTCACGCGAAGCATCACCCATCTTAACCTAAAGGTTAAGTCATTGCAAATCCACTGGAGCTACAGTTTATTTGCTAATTCATCAAGTATTTCCCTTCTGCGGTTTTTCTCAATCTCCGGATCGACCTTCTGCAAGTATTCTACTGCCGCCAAGTCATCGCCCCTTTTCCTGTTTTGACGCGGTTCCAGAGCTTCAATAAGAATCGACTCAAGGGCGGGTATCAATTTCGCAGCATCGTAGCTCTCAGGCAGTTCACCGAGCGAGCCGTCGTCTGAAACTGGAAGTAGGCCAAACCAGGAAAATCTGTCCCACCTGGCGGACATGCGGTCAACAGTGTGGTAATACAAACGCGTGCCGAGAGAACTGTCAGTAGTCCGGCCAGCATAGATGACCTCACGACCGTCATACAACAGATAGATTCCGAGCTGGTTGCAAAAATCGACCGGCTTTGCGCCGATCTGCTGCATACCCAGCAGTTTTGGAGAACAAGACCACCCAACGCCGCTTTTCTTCCAAAACATACCGAAAGAAGAAACTATTTCATACTGTTCTTCCACCTCCTCGGACTCCTCCTTTTCAGGGGTGAGTTTTTTGTGGACAACTGTTCCCGCATCGCTTCGATCTCTTAGAGTAAAAGTTCCTTTTCCCACCCGTACAAAAGGCGATTTCGCACCGTTATATTTTATTGATCGAGTAATTTGAGCGTTAACAGTGGCCGAGGGCGTAGCACCAACATTTTTGCGGAGGCCTTCGGAAATTACCTGTTCGGTAATTTCTTTATAGTGCAGCGGCGTCGGTGAAGTTGCAAGAACTTTTTTTATAGCCGTTTTCCAGGTTGGCTCTTTAGCCATAGCTGTTTCCCCAAGTGGTCTATTAAAATTTCGCGAACCATGTTGTATCAATAAAGCAAAAACACGATTTTATGATACACCTTAACAGCATTATATGCAAGCCGCGCAACTCAGCTGAAAAACAGGATGTGGAGAGAAAAAGCAACGTCGTTTGCTTTTTGCCTTTGTTGTTTTACTAATTCTTTTTCAAGCAACGTCTTGAAAAAGAATTAGCTCCATCGTGCTGTGGCGTGCCAGGGTCTGGGCCGTTCTCGGATGGACGCCGGAACGGGCAAGGTTGGTTATGAAGGTATGGCGCAGCGCGTGGAAGTCGGCCTGGCGGCCCAGCGAGTCCTTGAACGGTATGCCGGCGGCCTTCAGATCGCCTTTCAGCATCCGGGCGCCCTGGGCCGACGGCCACATGTCGAACACCGGGGCCGCGGGGAGCCGGTCCCTGCAATGCCCCCGCTGGTCTTGGGCAGGCTTTTTCGCAGGGGCAGCACGTCGGTCCGGCCGGATTTCGAGTAACCGCCTTCGACGGTGACTGTCGGCGGCGTGCCGTCGAGATCGAGATGATGGACCTTGAGCGTCTTCAGTTCGTTGAAACGCAGTCCCGTCTCAAGGCCCGTGCGGTAAAGAAGGGCGCGGGTTCCGGGGCTTGCCCCATCGTGGTCACAGTCGCTATCGTATGCGGCCTGCAGCAATCGGGAACATTCCTCCCGCGTGAGAGCCCGGCACTTGCAACGGCGATGCGGTTCGGGCTTCTGGCGTGAGAGGCGCCGGAGCGGGTCTTCGGCGGCAAGGCCGTTGCGATACATCCATGAAGTAAACTGCTTAGCAGCGGTGCGGTATGCGTTCACCGTGGACACCGACAGACCGTCCGTGTCCCGAAAGCGTGTCAGGGCCTCTTCCACCCTGTCGGCCTGAATATCGTTCCAACACGACGCGCCATCTGCTTCGAGCAGACGCCCGACCCGGCCGACGCGCTGCTTGATGTGTTCTTCGGTGTCTCCTTTTGCGGCCAGGTGCTTTTTCCACGCCTCCAGATGATTGGAAAGAAGTTTTGCAACGCATTTCGGGGAGGTACGGCACTAAGCTCCTAATCGGGCTTTCGTTCCGCTTCTTGCTCTTGACTTCACCGCCCCTGGGGTTGACGACACTGGATGTCTAAGGACATTGTCCTTGCGCCGGGTGCGGATCGGCCGCGTCCGGCGTTTTTCACGTTTTCACGTCCGGTCCGGGTCCGTTTGGGATGCGCTTTGCGGTTGTTCTCCGTCGGGTTTCATGGCCGCTACCGCATCGATATCCCATGGCGGATGTTCCTCCATAGCCTGCATCTCGGACCTGTAGGTCTCAAACAGCCGGGGCACATCGGCATAGCGTTCCCGGGCAACGCGGCGCATGAGCTCCACCGCTTTATCCGCATGCTCGGGCTGAACCTGCGAGCGGACCGGTTGGTGCTGCCACGGTTCGGAGAACGTCCAGGGCTGATTGCATCCGGTCTGCCTCAGCTTTGACAATGATTCGAACGGGAAACAGCGGCCGGGCGAATCGGCGAATCCCTGCCGGACCAGGCCCTCGGGCAGACCGAGCACGCGTGCCGAGGCCAGCACCAGGATATCTTCGCCGCGGCCGTACCCGAATGCCTCTTCCATCCGGTCATCGGGCATCAGTTTCCCCGGGGCCAGGTGGAGGACAATGGATCCGCTCTCATGGTGGATTTCACGTATAACGTTGCTAAGTAAAAACTTGAGTGGCCCGTGAGTGCCGACGACTATCAGGCGTTCGAATCCGTTCCTGATTGCCGCCATGCATATTTCCTTGAGCCACTTTTGAGAAACCGAAGGGCGCGGAGAAATCGTGCCGGGCCACGGTGTCGACGCTCCCGGATAAGTGTAGGTGACCGGCGGGAGGACCAGGCATTCCCACTGTTCTGCCAGGATGACGGCCATGGCGTGGGCATGCATGGTATCGCATCCGAGCGGGACATGGGGTCCGTGCATTTCGATACAACCCACGGGGAGGATTGCCAGATCGCTGTGTTGCAGGTAGCGCGCCACTTCGGGGCTTGTCATAAACTCCATCCTTACCGTGTTGAGTCCGGGCATTGCCATTCTCCTTATCCGTTGCGGCCGGTTTTTCCTGCCGGCCTGGGTAACGTGCCTTTCGGGGCAAACCGCGGCCGGACAGGGCCGGGGCGCTTTGCTACCCGCCTTTTTCCGTCGATCTTACGGCATCACAACCACATGCTTATTGCACCGGTATGTTTCCTTGTTCACCCCGCTTCCGTTGTATGAGATGGTGGGCAAAAAACGGTGGATATATGTTCAAAGTCCCAGCAGCCTCACGGCATTGTCTTCGGCGATTGCCCGCCTGATCCCGGAATCCATGGGCGTCTTGTTCATCCACTCGATAATCGGCAGGGAATCGCTGGCATAACAGATATCGGTACCGAAAAGCAGCCGCGTCTGGCGGCGCCGTATGAACTCCTGAGCGAAATCCGGATCGCGCGTCATGGCGTTATAGCCCGACATGCCCGAAAGATCCGCATACAGGTTATCGTAGCGCTCCATTAACCGGTCGATTGCTCCGCCGTCCGTGATCCTGTCCTTCGGGTAGGGTCCGGGTTTCTCCCCGTCGTCGCCGCTGATGGCGCTCCAGAAGTGCGGGCCGTGACCGACCCACCGTATATCCGGATATTTCTGCAGGCAGGATTCGAGGCGCGGCAGCCCCGGTTCGTCGAAACATATGTGTGGTCTGGTGATCTCGAATACCAGAGGCAATTTCAGTTCGTTGCACCTGGCATACAGGCGCAGGTTCAGCGGGTGGTCCAGCGGGAGTCCGTTGACGTGCTCGCCAAAGCCGGGACAACCGTTTTGTTCGACCGAGTGATCGACAAATTCCAACGCCAGCTGGTAGCGCGGGTCGGCGCAGGCAAACACGATAAAGCGGTCGGGATATTTTTCACGTGCTTCGAGTGCCTGCTCCACCAGGAAATAGCCGCCGCCCCAATCGGGGCTTTCCAGCGGCAGCAGCACGGCCAGGTCGATTCCCCGCCGGTCCATAATTTCGACGAGGCCATCCGCTGTGACGTTGGGCTTGCCCGTGCATCCTTCCCGGTTCAGTACGCCCATATGAGCATGGAAATCGATCATTGGTCTTATCTCCCGCATTGCATTGTACCGTATCAACCGCCATCCGGCGGCGCCGGAGCGGCAGGTTCAAGCAAATGCCGGGTGCGGTTTCAACCGGAAGGTTGGCCATTCCGGCGCCCGGCACTGCTCACCGGCCCATTTCCGTCAAGGTCTTGCGAACCAGGCGGACAACCTCGGGTCCGGAAGTGCGTTGCCGGGTGGACGCTTTGAAGTGCGGTCCGCCCTTCACCTCATAGCTTCCCTCTTCAAAGTTGCGTGGAAGGGGCGCATACATGCCTCCCGATCCATTATACCCCATGAGGAAGAGGTGCTTATGCGGATTTTCCCGATGCATCTGTCGGCCGAAACAATGGAAGAGTTCCCCGGGAATGCTGACAAATGCGATATCGCCGAGGAGCAGATGGTTGAGGATGTAACCCGGCTGCATCGACAGTTTCTCTTCATTTTCGTTGGAAAGGTAGGCATGGCGGATTTCCCCGGGCCGGGTATATTCCAGTTGTTCCGCAAGCGGCACCACGGTATCGGCGAAACGATTGCCCAGAAGTTCTATGCTCTCGGCGAACCAGGCCAGTTGCGCGCCATGTTCGTCCGGCATGGGGTGCACGCAATGGATATCGATATCACCGCCCGTGTGATTGGCATGCATCGCCGTCACACCCGGCATCCGCCTTTCAATTGCCCGCTTAGCAGCGCCTGCAAATTCGCCGCTGAACCGTGGAATCTCATACATGTGCGGATGGGCGGCATAACTGGTCAGGACGGCAAAAGGCGCTTCCGAATCTTTTTCACGGATGCACACGAGATCGATGGTGGTGCTGTGCGGTCCCGGCGGGTGTGCAATCTTGCGTCCGAAGGGAACGACGGAGCCGGCGCCCCAGCAATTCAGACAGGTTCCGTTGTTGAACTTCATCCGACGGTTTTCTCCAATGGTCCCTTTCAGCTCCGTGCTTGCGGCAGCCACCTCGGCCGGGCGCATGTTATTCCGCGCATCAACGCAGGCCTGCACCGTTTCGTCGATATAAAGCCGGTGGCATTCTTCCGCCGCAGCTTTTGCTTCCCCGCTGTCGTCGGCGGGAGCCGGATGGCTGCTGTGTGTATGGGTGCTTGAAAAAAGGATGCGCTCCGGGTGGCATCCGGTCTCCCGTGCAACTCTCCTGCGCATATCGACGACCCAGGAATAAGGAAGGTAGCGTACTTCCAGGGTACATAAAAAAGCGCTTTCGCCCCCCGCACGGATCGCCATCGCCTCGGTGTACAGATCGTCATGGACTCCTTCGGTATCCCGCAGCCGTCCCATGCCGGTCGGCCGCAACAGTTCCGGCTTCGGGGGAGTGATACAACGTCTTCCAATACCGATGGACAGTTCGTTCATGCCGCACTCTCCTTTGCAAGAAGGGCCTTTGCAGCCTGCAGGCGCACTCTTATGTGGGTATCTGCAAGCGCCCGCCGGATCCGTTCCCGGGCCGCCTCTCCGCCGATATATTCCAGCGCTTCGACGGCGCATTGCCTGACCCAGGGGTCTTCATCTTCCAGCGCCTGCGCTGTTGCGGGAGCGAACGATTCAAACCCCAGTTCGCCCATTGCTTCGACGGCGGCGGCGCGATCAAACGTTTCCGTTGCATGCCGCGCAAGGTGAACCAGCGGGTCCACATCGGTACCCGGGTCGTGTTCCACCAGGATACGTGTGAGTCGTATGCGTTCGAAGTCGGTGGCCGCCGTGCGGAGCATCTCGGACAGGCGCGCAATATCCTCTTCCCCGGTGGAAATCCGGCACAGGCCGAGGGCGGCCTGTGCCCGCACGTAGCGACTGCGCCAGGTCAGGAACCTGCGCAGGTGTTCAGCGGCCGGAGGTCCGTTCATTTCCCCGAGCGCTTCCACCACGGCGATAACAAAACTCGGGTCCGTCGCACGAAGATCTGCGCCCGGCGCTTCCGACTTCACCACAACCCGCTCGGGGGTCAGGCGGTCCTGCAGTGATCGCACGTGCGGTGAATGGGAAGGAACGCGCAAGAGAGCGGGTGCAAACCAGCCATAAAACAAACTTTTTGCGTTTTGTTCCAGATCCTCGAGGTAGTACAGGCCGTATTCATTGTTCAGCCGCAACAAAGCAATCGCAGCGGCGGCCCGGACCGACTTGTGCATGAACCAATACCAGTCGTCCTGTACGTTGGGGGCGTCCACAAGGGCCTGCAGCGTGGTTACGGCAGCGTCATCGCCTATGCGTGCCAGGGCTTCCATCCCCGCCGTCTTGTAGCAATGGCGGCTTTCCGACACATACGCACACAGGTCGGGTACCGCCCCGGCCCTGCGCAATTCCCCCAGCATGCGCGCCGCATCGGCCTGAACAACCGGATCCTTATGCCGCAGCGCCGCCGAAATAGATGTGAACAGAGATCCCGGTGCAGAGTTCATGTTTCCCCGAAAATTATGGTTTCGCATTGCATCGGTCCGGCCTGGGGAACCGATGGCATGAACGGCTGCCGGCGCCGGAACACCCGCCGCCACACAGATTTACGCGGGGTTCAGCGAGCAGATCGCCCGGCCGGCCCGCACTCCCATTACGCCGTTTTTCCCGGCTTCAGCGGCTTCTCTGATGATACTCCATCAACACGTTCTCCCACAGGTCCCGGGTGATGCGGTAGTCGTGCCGGTGATCGGTGATGTCGGTGGGGCCGCCGGCCGCCCTGCCGTGGGCATAGTTGATATAACCATGCTCGAGTTTGTAGAAAAGGTCGGCGGCTCCGATCTCGATGCGGCGGATACATTCTTCTGCTGCGGGTCCTTCCTCCCAGTATCCGGTGACGATCAGCGCCACCTGATTGAACAGATTGGGACGGAAACCGTGGTAAGCATACCCGACGCTGCTGCGTGGTCCGCCGGCGTCACGCGCGTCGAATTCCCGGAGCATGCCTGTCTCTCCCCTGTTCGGCAGTTCTTCGGCTCCTGCGGCGATACGTCCGCCGCCGTCTATACCCTCACCGTCATTCAGGCCGGGGCTGACCACTGCACCGTATGTATGCAGCGTGAGTCCTTCGTAGAGAGCCATCGGGTCGGTCAGATCCTTATCCAGGTAGGTGAAATCCCGCACGTTGCGTTCGATTTCCTCGCCGGCGGGGGCGTCGGAATCGGGATGATCCGCCTTCCAGTTGAACGTCCCGTATGTGTTGTCGAGCCCGGCGTCCCTGAGTTCCGCAACGAACTCCTCGTGGTCATAATTGCTGAGCATGTCCTGAGCCTTATCCGGGCCGAAGTAAACAGCCCCTATGAGGAGGTTCCCGACCATTCCTTCGCGGAAGTTCGGGTTCCAGCCGCGGTGGAAGTTATCGCATCCGTCAATGGCATGGGGGCGCTTTCCGTCTTCGTATGCACGATCGCTCGTGGTATGGGCCGAAGCCACCATGCAGGCCTTCAGGATCAGGTCCACCTTGAGCCGTTCCTCTTCGGAAAGTTGATCCCATATCCTCGGCGTATTCTTCATGACGACGGCGGCGCTCGTAAAGAGCACTTCATGCTGAGCCGGATAGCCGCCGTTTGCGCTGGGCGAGTTGCCGCCCCGGAGAATATTGCGGACCTGGCGCAAGAGGCGCTCGTCCACCTGCTCCTCTCCCGCATATGCCGCAATGGCCAGCACCGGCAAACTTGCTCCGCTCCAGGCCCCGTTCGTGTGGGCGCCGCCGCGGGCGTCGCGTCCGTAGCGAAAAATATGGTACTCGCCGGCTTGCCGGATCGCCTCCTCCGACGGAGCACGCAGCTTTGGTTCGAAATCCGTCTCTCCTACGGCAACCGCACACAGAAGCAGCCCGGCCACCGCCAGGCAGAGCGGCAACACAACACAGGGGATACGGAGAATCGGAAGGACGCAGGCGCCCGGTAAGAGTGCCGGAGCTTCTCTTTTCACATCAATATTTCCACCCATGACGTTTGTCTCCCTGCAAAGATTCCGTGAGCCCCGCTGGTTGGTTTCACGGCGCTCACTCCTGGGATTGAACAGATTCGAATCACACTGTGGTATATATTGTACGCTGTTGCCGTCGTCTGTCAAACACACGCCTCAGGAGGAGGGCTTCACGCTGGAACGTCTTTGCACCGACCTGACGCAGATTTTTCAAAACCGGCTCCCCGCACCGACTGCCCCGGCGTCGCGCGCTCCGTCCGGTGTTTGACGTCCCGTGAAATCCCTCAGGTGGGGCCCGGCAAACTGCCAGTCGTAAAGCTCTTCGATCGTGGTGCACGCATCGGCAATGGTGCCGAGGCTGATGCGCATGAACGCAAACGTGCCAGCCAGGTTCCGGCCGTCCGGAGCTCCTCCGACATACAGGTCGCCGTCGTTGGCCAGAGATACGTCAGGTCCGATCCCCTCGCCGGCGGCGTGTTTTTTGCCGTCGAGGTAAAGGACGAGGCTGTGGTTTTTGCGGTCCGCCTCCGCGATCAGGTGCCGCCATCGGCCGTCATTGACGCGCATCCCGCTGGAAAGGGTTGCCCTCGTTCCGCTCCCTTCCACTGCAAAGACCACGCGCCCCTCATCGTCCAGGGCCAGCGAATAACCCGATCCGTCCATCTTTTCGGCCAGAACGGCGGAGGCGGCGCCGGGTTCGGTTTTAAAATACACCTCGATCAGAAAGTTGCTCCGGTGCACCTGCGGGCTGGTAAAGTTTTCGCCTTCCGCCACATGTGTCTCTTCTTCGCCCGCCCGCTGCCAGCGGCCGACGACGCTGTATTCAAGCGGTCCGTTCATATTGTCACCGGGTGCGAAAGCGTACTGGTCCCTGCCGTTCAGTTTGAGCGCGCCCCCGGTCCAGTTCTCCAGGGGGCTTTCAACATAATCGCCCTTGGTGATATTCACGCCCCGAAGGGGGAATCGGGGGTGTTCGCTGTATTTCGCACGGTCCAGATAGTAGGGCCGCATGTACCAGTGTTCGTCGATGATGCGCGCCGGGTCATCGCCCGCCGGATAGAAGTTCCACTCTCCCACCGTGCGGTACAGTGCCCATGGCACGAAAACCTTCGCTCCCCGCCCGGCCGCTGCGCCGCCGGGTTTCGCCCGGAAGTCGTGCTTTTCTGCATCCCTCAGCGGAGACTGTTGCGTCACGACGCCCATATCATATTCGATCGCCCCCGATTTACTGAGTGCTTCGCGCGCCTCTTCAAAACCCTCATGCCACCTGCCGGAAGGCTCGAAGACACCGAAACGGACCACATTGTAAAAGACGTTGCCGCTGTAGGCGTTGGTTTCCAGCGCAAACACGCCGGCGGCCGCACCGGCATCGGGCTCGTTTTCGGCCCCGGGCCCGTCGGCGGGATCGGCGTGGCGGAAGGCCCAGTCACCGATGCTGTCCCATATGTTCGCGAGGTATTTGTTGCGCCCGCCCTGCGGCGCCTGCCGCCGCGAGCCCTTGACAAAATTGTAAAACGTGTTATTGAAAAAGGTGTTCTGGAAACTGTGGATCTCCTGCAGTGCGGCCCGGTTGCCAAGGGGGGATGCGGGGTCGGAAGATATTCCCCATCCTATGTTGTTGAAAAGATAGTTTTTGAACGCGCCGTCGAGGTAGTAGGCAAACCCGAAACGCTTGTACCCGTCCGGGGTCAGAACACTTGCCAGGTGCCTGTAGCCGCCCGGGTTGCCCACAACGTTGTTGTAAATGTAAAATGGGCCGCCCTGCCACGTCTCGATCCCGCCGAAATCGTTATTGTTCAGCAGCGGGTCGATCACACTGTTATGGTGGGCGATGATGCGCGTCAGCGGCACGTCCCAGGACGCCCCATCGCGCTTGCCGCCGAACATGTTGATTCCCAGCCCCCACGTCCTGCTCAGTATATTGCCGGCGATCTCAACCGTACGTCCGTTGGTCACATCGATGGCCACCCCCATGCCGTAGCGGTTGGGCCGGCGGCCGATCTCGTGCAGCCGGTTGCGCATTATCCGCACGTCTTTCAGGAGACCGGATTTCAGGACGGTATGTCCCCACAACGGACCTTCGTTGATGCAGACGCCGCCGCCATCGGTATAGCGAATAAGGTTGTCGGTCACGGCGATACGGTCGAGAACCTCGCCTTTGACCGGCGGTTCCATGAAGACGGCCATGTAGAGGTGTTCGAACCGGCAATTGGATACGCGGATGTCCTCGCCCCCGCCGATGAGGCGGACGGCGGCCGGGTGCAGTTCGTAGCGGCGGACGTAATTCCGCTCCCCGGCACGATGATCGAGCAGGGTCAGGTCCCGGTGGAAATTTGTAAAGCGGAAGGTCAGGCCCGATATGTGCACGTGGCTCATCCGCTCGCTGTCGATAAGATTTTTATGCCTGGCCGCCTCGATGGTCACGTCGTTCGGGTCGGTGCCTTCCGGCAGGCGGATGTGGAGCCGTCCTCCCTCTCCCCGGCGCTCGAACCAGAACTCCCCCTCCGGATCGTTCAGGTAGTGCGGCTTGTCCTCAAGGTAGTAACGATTGCCCTTGACGATGACATAAGAGCCCACGCCGCCCCACTGCCCGCCGAATCCGATGCCGCGGCGATCGGTATCCACCACCTCCACGCGGGCGGGGTACGGGGTGCTCTGGACCCAGCCGTATTCGGTCCAGACTATGGCATTTTCATAGTATTCTTCCTCCTGCGTCAGGTTTTCCGTGTCGATTCCCAAATGAAGGCGCCGACCGCCCGGCCCCTCGGTGAAGACATCGAAGGGCCGGCCTTCGGGGTAGTTCCACTGCCACCATTCGCTTTTCACGTCGTGCGGGTCGGAAACCGTCCAGTTCGGCATGCGTGCGAGGGGCAGACGGACGATTGCGTCGTTTTCATCGACCATCCACACGTTGCGCGGCAAGAAATCCAGGTCCTGCCACCAGATCTGCTCCGGCTCCGGTATATCCGGATGCTCCGCGCCCCTCTGCCATCCCTCTTCCAGCGCAACCGATCCGTAGATGGCGGCCTCTCCCTCCCCCCATTCCGGATCGACGGTCAGCCGTATGGGTTTGTCCGGTTCTCCGGATTCATCGGCAAAGAGTGTCCCGCGGTAAACAACACCCTTTTTGAAAACGTAGGTGTGTATTCCGCTCGCTGCGGCGGCGTTGCCTCCGGCGACGGGGTCCCACGGATGGTGTTTCCATGCTGTTTCCGGCGTCTGCCCGTCCCGTCCATCGTCGCCGTCCGCGTAATCAATATAACGCACCGAACCGCCCGGCTCGAACCGGAAAGTTTCTGGGGCCCATTCGAGGTCCCCGGTTTCGCTGACGACGGCATGAGGACGTCCCCAGCTCCAGCTGGACGGCTCGGGCTTGCGCGCCTCGTGCAAGGAAACCTCGCTCCGTGCGTCCGGCCGCTCCGGATCGTCCGGCCCGGGGGTGCAGCTTGTCGACAGACAGGCGGCCGCAAACAGGCATATCGCCGCCCGGCACAATGGCACATATCTGATCATTCGTTGCATAGTTTTCATAGCAGCCTCCCGGCGCTTCGTATTTTGTTTGCTTTCCCAACCTCCGATGACGAACGGAACAGATCCTGTTGATCGACCAAAAAAGAGTCTCCTGTTCTCCAGCGGTAGCGATGCTGCCATGCGCCCGGCCATGTCTTCATCCCGGCCGGCGGCCGTCAGGGGGTCACCATCTACCTTGGGCATCCCTACCGATTCCTTCGCCTGCTTTGCCGGGATCGGTTTGTTCCGGTATAATAGCAGGATATCGTTCCGAATGCCAATCAACGCGGTGGGTGGATAGACCACGTTGCGCCATGGAGCGCCTTGCCCGGCGCTATCCCGATCATTTCATAAAACAACGGCAATTTTAAGATGAATCATCCACGAATAGGGCTGAATATGGACGACCGCTGCGAGGCGGAAGGCAAGACGGCCCGCTGCCACATAGGGCTCAGCTACGTGCGGGCAATTGTGGAAGCAGGCGGCCTGCCGATTCCGATTCCTCCGTTGCAGGACATGGATTTGCTGCGCAGTTTGATTCCGCAGCTTGACGGCATGGTTTTTTCCGGCGGCGCCGATTACCCCCCGGAGCTTTATGGAGCGGAACGGGGACCGGAGACCCGGGTTGTTTCGCCGACCCGTTTGCAGGCCGATCTGGCGTTGGGACGTCTTCTGTTTGATGAAAGCGACATGCCTGTTCTTGGCATCTGCCTGGGACATCAACTGATCAGTCTGGCACATGGCGGCAAGCTGATTCCGCATCTGCCTGAGGCCGGGAGGCACGTGAAAGCCCCTGCGGGACGCGACCGGGAGCACCCGGTACGTCTCGTTCCCGGGAGCCGTTTGCATCGCATTTTCGAAGAGGAGAGCATTCTGGTGAACTCCGCCCACCACCAGGGGGTCGATCCGCACCATGCGGGTTCCGGGCTGGAAGTGACCGCGCGGGATGGGGACGGCATGGTGGAAGCTGTGGAACTCAGCGATGCCCGCAGGTTTGTGCTGGGAGTTCAGTGGCATCCCGAACGGATACACAATCCGGACCACCGGCGCCGCATATTCCACGCCTTCCTTGGGGCCTGCAGCGGGTGAAAATACGGCATGCCGGGCTATCGCGCTTATTTCCCGCGTTCCGGTGGTGCAGATGTGGCAGAAAGCAAACGCCGCTGTATTCAGTCTTTTTTGAAAACTTTCTTTACCGCTTCCAGATAGCCGTACCCGTGGAGATCGTCGGGTTGGAGATAGCTGGTTTCGGTCCACTCGTTCCAGCTGTTCACTGTGACAAGCGGGGGCTGGTCCGGGCGCCGGTCGATATGGCCCCTGGCCATTTCAAGAGCTTTCTGAAAATTCTCCGGGTTGTTGTTCTTCACAATGCCGGGGCTGAAGACCTTGAACCGGGGGTTGTTGTCCCAGCCCACCGAAACATGGGGGAAGTACGGAAGCGGCGCATCGTTGCTCAACCGTTCCCATTCTTTTTCCGCGTCGACGATGATTTCCTCGTAATCCCTGTCGATGTCCACAAACATGACGTACTGGTAGTGCGTGATGCTGCGGAAGCCCACCCGCTCCATATCGGCATCATCGATCAGGCGCCCACCCGCTCCGACGCCGCTTTGGTCGGAAAGCTTCCATAAATTCAGCTGGAGGTGGAGCCCGGGAAATCCGGCCTTTCGGACCTCCTCGTCCAGCCATTCGACCGCCGCGGCGGCTTGGTCCACACCTCCGAGTCCCTCGATGAAATTCCGGTCCTCGAAAATCATAAACACGGGACGCCCGTCGATGGTATAGTAGGAGGGATGGGTGAAATAATTGTCGATCAGCCTTCGCCCGATGTTTTCAAAGCCACGCCGATCGACGGCCCCACGCCAGATGACGTTGTCATCGATATGGGATATGCGCCGGTCCCAGAGGTGGGTGACGTCGTGGTTGGCCCACATCAGGTAGAATTTGACGCGATCATTGTTCCGCGCCTTCAGATAACCGTTGTTGAGGCACGTCTCCAGAAAGGGGCGGCCGTCGTACCAGTACCAGTCGTAGATAAAGACGTTGACTCCGTGATCGGCCGCGGCGTCGATCTGCATCTCCATCACCCGCGGGTCGGCCTCGTTGCAGTAGCCCCAGAGCGGTCTGCGCGGCCAGCGATGGCCCGGGAATTTGGGCCCCGCATTGCGCACGGTCTCCCATTCGCCGTTTCCTTCGGGCCAGAACATGCGTGTGCGCGGCTCGTCGCCGGTGTACGACGGCCAGATATAGGCGGCAACATCGTAGCCCTTCCTGTCGTTGCTCATAACAGTCTGCTTCTCCTCTTAAATTTATCAGCAAGTCGCGCAGACACCGGATGGATAATATCGATGCCTGTGGGAACGCCATGCCTACGACGCCAGCGCGATCTCCCCGGCCAGTGCCTGCAGCGTATCCCTGGCACTTGCCGAGGCCATGGCGTCTCCCTTCTCGCAAGCGAATATCCTGACCTTCCTCAAGATTTCAGCCCCGTAATGGGAAAACCATCCTGAGAGTACCCGTTCGTGCGTTGCGAAACCGCTTTCGGTGGCCACGCTGACCAGCCACCCTTTCTTACCGGCATAAGGTTGGGGACGGGCATAAAGGCCGTGCGTGCGATCGATGAAGTCTTTCATCATCCCGGGGGGAGCATCCCAGTAGACGGGCGCTGCAAGCACAAGTCCTTCACATGATGCTATTTTCTCCAGAAGCGCCGGCATATCATCGCCGGCGACCGCGCAACGCATCAATTGCATGCACTTCCGGCATCCGGTGCACGGACGGATATCCCGGTCCCGGAGCCTCAGGTGCTCGGCGATCACCCCTTCATACCCTTTGAGGCATCCGGCAAGGAATTCCGCGCAGTCCTCGGTGTTTCCCCCTGGCCGCGGACTGCCCGAGATAATGAGCAGTTTTAGCCTTTTGCATTTTACCATTAAGCGTCGCCCGAAAGACAGGATCCCCGAACAAACGACCGACAAATACACTGTAGAAAAAAAGACGCTCCATGTCAAACCGGCGCGCCCCCTCCCCTCTTCCGCCTGCACACCGCCTTGACAAAAGGTCGCCCGGAAGATACGATAGGTGACAATCTGCCGGACCGAATCCAGTCGGCCCGGAATGAAACTGTTGCTGACCGGCGACCGCCATTGCAACATTTCGGACAGAAACTGTACGGAACAACCAAAGATAATACCAACAGGGAGAAATGCTATGCCCGACAATCCGGCCAATATCGGCGGCACGTTTCCGCACCTGGCAGTGAAAACAGACCACACGCCCCCCCGCACCGAAACCGGGATCGGGGCACTCATGCCCTGGGCCGACCGCCTGTGGTTTGTGACCTACGTGGCGCACAAAACGGGCGGCGACGGTACGGGGCTGTTTACGATCAATGACAGCCTGGACATCGCGAAACATCCCGCCAGCCGCATCGGCACTTACGCGAACAGGATCATACACAGTGAATCGAACCAGTTGATAATAGGTCCCCACGCCATCGGTACGGACGGCGGCGTGCGAACGTTCGATGACCTGGCGGGTGTGCGCCTGGCCGCCACCGCACGCCACCTCACCGACCCCGAAAACAAAGTTTACTTCCTCGGCATGGAAGGCGAATTTTTCGAAGCGAACGTGCATACTATGGAGGTTGCCCCCCTTTTCAACCTCAACAAAGAGCTGGAGATGAGCGGCATCGCCCACTTCAAGGACGCCTACACGGACCACGGGCGGGTGGTTGTTGCCAACAACAGCTATTTCCATGAGGATTTCGACAGGGGCGAGAGCGACGGTCGCCTGGCCGAATGGGATGGGACAGGCTGGAAAATTCTGGCCCGTACCCAGTTCAACACCGTATCGGGCCGCTGCGGCGGAACCCTGGGGCGAGCAATATATGCTGCGGGACAGGACCGCGCTTCGGCCCTGCTGCATGTCTACCTTCCCGAAACCGGATGGAAAGTCTACCGTCTTCCCAAAAGCACAAATACGCAGGACCATGCATGGACGACCGAGTGGCCGCGGATCCGCGAAGTGGAATCGGAACGGTGGCTGATCGATGCCAGCGGCATGTTCTATGAAATGCCGGCCATGACGTATGGGAATGCGCTCCGCGGAGTCGTGCCCATCTGCCGGCACCTGCGCATCATACCCGACTACTGTTCCTGGAACGGGTTGCTCGTCCTTGCGGGCGATCAGACCACGCCTATCGAAGATTCCAACCCGTTCGCCGGACAACCGCAGGCCAATCTGCGGTTCATGCATACCGACGACCTCTGGCAGATGGGTGGAAAGCCCGCCGGATGGGGCGGGCCGTGGTGGCAGACAAAAGTCGAGGAATCGCGGCCCTCGGAGCCGTTCCTGATGACGGGTTTCGATCACAAGTGCCTGCACGTGCGCCACGACGACCCCACCTCACGGCATTTCCGGATCGAGATTGATTTCCAGGGCACCGGCGTATGGAACCACTATGACGACATAACCACCAAAAAAGGCTATGGTTTCCACGTATTCCCGGCCGGGCTGAACTGCCATTGGGTGCGGCTGGTTCCCCAATCCGCATGCACGGCGACGGCGCAGTTCATTTGCACGTAATTCTCCGGAGGACAATCGATGCCTTTCACCTTGAAACGGGGCACCAATATCTCGCACTGGCTCAGTCAGAGCTCCCGGCGCGGTCGTGAGCGGGAAGAATGGTTCACACGGCAGGACATACAATACATCGCCGATCTCGGTTTTGATCACCTCCGGATACCCATCGATGAAGAACAGATGTGGGACCGTACGGGACGCCCCGTAACGGAGGCGTTCGACCTGCTTCACGCCGCACTGGACCGGGCCGAATCCGCCGGCCTGCGCGCGGTCGTCGACCTGCATATCCTGCGCAGCCATTATTTCAACGATAAGGAAGAACCGGCGCTTTACCGCGACCCCGCGGAAGAGAAAAAATTCTGCTCCCTGTGGAGCGGCATCTCAGAACAACTGCGTGCGCGCGGCACCGATCTTGTCGCCTACGAGCTGCTCAACGAAGCCGTGGCTCGCGACCCCGGGGACTGGAACCGTGTCTCCACCGCGGCCTTCAACACCATTCGCGAACGGGAACCGGACCGGACCATCGTGCTTGGATCGAACAGCTTTTGCAGCACGCAGACCTTTGACGTGCTCCACGTGCCGGATGACCGTCACTGCATCCTGACCTACCATTACTACCGTCCCATGCTGATAACCCACTACCGGGCCGGCTGGACGGATGTCGGTCGCTATGACGGACCGGTGCATTATCCCGGACGACCGGTGGTTTCGGAAGATATTGCAAAACTGGATCCGGAAGTCAAAGCCAGAATGCGGGAGTGGAACACGCCGTTCGACCGCTCGACGATGATCGCCGACCTGGCCGGGCCCCTCGCCGTCAGCGATCGCACCGGCCTGCCGCTGTATTGCGGAGAGTTCGGGGTGATCAATAAAACGCCCATGCCGCTGCGGCTGGCCTGGTACAGGGACATGATCCGAACGCTGAACGATTACGGGATCGCATGGGCCAACTGGGATTACAAGGGCTCCTTCGGCATCGTCACCCCCGACGGCAAGGAAACCGGCATCGCCGGGGTGCTGCTCGGACAGGACCTCCCCCGGACAACGTAGCTCATCGCCGTTGTGCACCTTTTACTTGCCGTATCGCCTGGAAGACGGTAACATTGCCTGAATGCAGTCATTCGCTGCGGCCGGCCGTGGGGGAAACAAAGAACCGCCCTGCTCAGCCGGTTCCCGAATCCCCCGGTTCGTGTTGGAGAGTCATCGTGCAACGGGCTCCATGGAGGCAATGAAGTGAAACGAACGACGACGAACCGCAATGCGTCCCTGCCGATCACGATCGCGTGCATACTCGCCCTTGGCGGCGCTCTGCCGGCGGCCGCACAAGAGCCGACCGGCCCGGACGGAGTACGGATCGGCCCCGCATTTCAGGACGACCTCAAAGAGGTTACAGTGCCGCTGATCGAGCAGTATGCAAGCCGCCATCCGCGGCTGCTTTTTTCCGCCGAAGATATCCCGGACCTGAAACGGAAGGCGGAGGAACAACCAGCACTCTGGAACCTGGTGGTTGCCAACGCCGAGAGCCTCGTCCGGCGCGAGGTGCCGGACGAAAGGGAGGTTGCCGGCGGCGCCCACTACTGGCGGATCGAGTTCGTCCAGTCGGGCGCTCTGGCCTATGTCCTGACGGGCGAACAAAAATACCTGGATGCGGCACGCAACTGGATGGTCCGCTACTGCCGGGGAGAAATCTGGGGCGAGGGCTGGGGCGAGAACGTGGATCTCTTTGCCGGATGGTATCTCTACCATATCGGCATTGCCTACGACCTGTTGCGAGAACACCTTGACGAAGAGGATCGCGTGCTCATCCGCGACGGCCTGGCCGACCACGCCAGGGCGGTGAGCGAGGACGGGCTGGAAACACGCTACACCGATGGTTTTCGCTACGACCAGAACCACACCTACATCCCGGTAACGGGCATGGTCGCCGCGTCCCTGGCTATCATGGACGAAGTGCCCGAAGCACACGATTGGCTCAGACGCGGTTACGTGATTATGAACCGCTCGCGCTACGTGCTTGGGCACGACGGCTATTACTATGAAGGGCCCGCTTACTGGGCTTTCGCCCTGCACTGGCACGCACGCTACGCCGAACTGATGGGCCGCGCCACCGGCGATATGCAGCAATTTATGGCACTGCCGGCCCTCGCCCGCAGCTGGCTCTACGCCCTGCATACCTCCCTGCCCGGTTTCCCCTGGGGCTTCGATATGCACGACACGGGGCGCTGGCCGGATGGAAAGCGCGGCGGCGGCCCAAGAGTTACGCAGCATCCTTACCTGTGGGCGGTAGCCGGAGCCCTGCGGGACGGCAACTCTCAGCTTGCCGGCGACTTCCTCAACCGGCGCGGGCCGGAATGGGATTATCCCGCTTCCGCCTTCCTGTGGTATGACCCTTCGCTCGAACCGGCCGACCTGGAAGCGGTCAAACCCCGGCATTATTTTGAAGATCATGGCGTGGTCTTCTGGCGCACCGGTTGGGAAGATGAAGAGGCCACCTGCATCGCGTTCCGCTGCGGTCCACCCCAGGGGCATGCCGCCACCGAAAAGCTGAAAGCCATCGATGACTGGATAATGAATTCCGGCCACGTTCACCCCGATATCGGAGCCTTCTATCTCTACGGCCGCGGAACCTATCTGGCCGGGGGGACCGGGTTCACCGCCCGCAAATTCACACGCGACCACAACACACTGCTTGTCAGCGGCAAAGGGCAGGGCGTGGACGGCTCCTACTGGAACGACCGCGGCTGGCCCTACGAGAGGTTCGACGCCGCCCGGATCGAGGCGGTGCATCTGAGCGAAAAGTATGCCTACGCCCGCGGCGAGTTCAGCAGCGTCTATCCGAATGGGCTGGAGCTGGAATCGCTCCACCGCACCCTGCTGGCGAGCGAAGATTACGTCCTGATCGTCGACAGATTGAAGGCCGACCGGCCCCGCTCGCTCACATGGTTCGTGCATACCGATGAACCGTTCCGGCCCCTGGAGGAAGGCCGCTACCTGATGGAGAAAGCGGACGGACGCCTGCTGGTGCAGGTGCTGGAACACCGGGGAGTGGACGGAGAGGTGCTCGATATCGATGCCGCCATGGAGCCGACCGTCGTCATGGCCGGAACCGCGCCCGGTGACGGCACGCCGACGCAACGCGGCCATCATCTTGCGCTCGAAACCGGGGAGGCGGCGGAGGTGACACTGGTGACGCTGCTCGTTCCGCTGGGACCCCATGATCCGCCGCTCGAATACCGGGTCGAACCCGATCACGAACCGCCCGGGCTGATCGCGATCAAATTGTTCCGGACGCCGGATGAGGCGGAACGTCTCCGCGTGGATACCGGATGGACGGCCGAAGACGGCGGCGAACCGGCAACCATACGACCCGCTCCGTAAGAAACCCGGCCCGACGGCGGGCGGTCCTTTGCATTTTTTTGGGCAAGGAGGTACAACAAATGCATGGAAAGCTCGTTCGCAGGATGGGAAGGAAATATCCGGTCCGCACGGCCGCCGGCTGGAGCGGGGGACACGGACGGGAGATTGTCAGCGAGAGAGGAGAATCTGCAATGAACGCAATGAAAGGATACGGGATGAAGTCGGTGCTGTTGACCGCAGCCCTGGCGCTTCTCGGCGCTTGCGCCCGGGAACCTGTTGAGACGCAACACGGTGTGGATGAACCGGAGGCGGAGCATCCGTGGAGCCGGTGGGACCATGTGCCGCAGGACGAGGATTTTTTCCCCTTCGGAGTGTGGGCGCAGGAGCCCCGCGACGCGGAGGCCTACCGGGAGCTGGGGGTGGACTATTATTTCGGTCTGCACGGCGGCCCGACCGCCGAGCAGGTCGAAGAGATGCGGAGGCACGAGATGCCGTTTATCGGACGTTTCAACGATTACGCCAAAGAACACCTGCTGGAAGATCCCCTCGCCTGGGGATGGATGCACCGGGATGAGCCCGACCTCGCACACGTTTATCCGCGCAACCTTCTCAAAGGGCCGGAAGGCGAGGAGATCCTCAAAAAGCACTGGCCGGAGGTCTACGAAGAACTGGAACGCGAAGGCCGGGAATACGACGGATGGGGTATGGGCGCCAATCCGGTCGATCTGCAGGAAGACTACAGGCGCTGGCGCGAGCTGGACCCCCTGGACAGGCCTGTTTTCCTTCAATTATCCAGGGCCGTAAGCACCGAAGGCAAGGAAATGGGGCGTGGCGACCATTCCGGTAATGTCGAGGTGTACCCCGGCTATTTCAAAGCATCGGATATAATAAGTTTTGATAACTATCCAGTCGCTTACGGCGAGGCTGACAAGTTGTGGCTTATCCCAAAGGGACTGGACCAGCTCAAGGCCTGGGGAAGCGGGGACCGACCGTTAATGGTCATCCTCGAGGCCGGTTTCGGGGAAGAATGGGCCGACAAACATCAGCAGCGTGCCCAGGCCTGGATGGCAATCAACCACGGCGCTTCAAGCATCACCTGGTTCTGCCACCGGTGGGCGGAGCGGAACGGCGAACGGCAGCTGGTGAGCACACGCATGCCGCTTTCCGAACCGGCGGTCGGCGAAGCAATCCGGGACATCATGGCGGAGATCAAATCCCTGGGCGCGGTGATCAACAGCCCGCCACAAAACCACCTGGCCGCCGCCGAAGGGCAGGAGCTGAACCTGGGCGCACGGATCTACGGCAGCGCCGGCTACGTCTTCGCCGTCGAAATGGACGGGGCCGAAGGAGAGGCCTGGATCACGTTCGAGGGTCTGGGCGATGCCGAGGTGGAAGTGATCGGCGAGGAACGAACCGTCCGGGCCGAAGGGGGCCGCTTCCGCGATCACTTCGACCCCTGGCAGGTGCGGCTCTACCGGTTCCCCCTGCCTTAACCCGCATTTCATAAAACAAAGATAATACTTGACATAAATGATGCAACAACAGTCGGATTAGACTGGTCCGGAGATTCACCTGAGAGCCTGTCAAGGCTCTCTTTGGAGTGCGGTGCGGAGCGTCAGCGGAGCACCGCTTTCATGTTCGCAGGATTGGGGAACAAGGAAAAATGACAAATGAAAGCGGCGCTCCACTCTGTTTCGCGCCGCACTCCAAACTCAACACGTTGGAGCAGAACGATGAAAATCATTGATTTGAACGGTGATTGGGCATTGAGAAGACGGGATCAGAAGAAAACGGTCCCCGCAACAGTGCCCGGCTGCGTACATACCGACCTGATGGCGGCGGATCAAATCAAGGATCCCTTTGTCCGCGATCATGAAGAGGAGCTGATGTGGATCGGGGAATCCGATTGGGTTTATTCCCGCACGTTGGAAGCCGACGCGGAACTCCTCGACAACAACCGCATCATCCTTCGGTTCGAGGGGCTTGACACCCTGGCGGACATCTTCGTCAATGGAACGAAAGTGGCCTCCACCGACAACATGTTCCGCCCCTACGAATTCGATGTGAAGGACAGGCTCAAACGCGGAGAGAATGTGATTGAAGTCTTTTTTTCCTCGCCTGTTAAATATGTACGGAAAAAAATGGCCGAACGCCGCATTCTTGCCCAATCGTTCAATAAGGTCCCCGGAGTCGGCTACCTGCGCAAAGAGCAGTGCAATTTCGGCTGGGACTGGGGCCCGAAATGTGTCACCGCCGGTATCTGGCGGCCGGTCAGGATGTTCGGATACAACACGGCGCGCCTTACGGATGTCTGCGTTCAACAGGATCACGGTCCGGACGGCAAGGTCAAGCTTTCATTGAACGTCGAGGTCGATACCGTTGGGACGCCGTCCCTGGCGGCGGATTTTTCCCTGACTTTCCGGGGGCGTTCAGTGGCAGACGCTTCCTGCGTTTTGGAACACGGACGGGGCCGTGCCGAGATACCGCTGGAGGATCCTGAGCTGTGGTGGCCAAACGGACTCGGCGATCAAAACCTCTACGATCTCGAAACCACGATCAGGACCGACGACGGCGCGTTGATGGACAGCAATCATCAACGGGCGGGATTGCGCACCCTGGAATTGGTGCGGGATTTTGACGAAGACGGGCAGTCGTTCTATTTCCGGGTCAACGGCGTACCGTTCTACGCCAAAGGCGCCAACTGGATCCCGGGGGATGTTTTTCAGGCGCGGATGACCGAACAGCGCTACCGCCACCTGCTGGAAAGCGCCCGGTCCGCCAACATGAATATGGTCCGGGTCTGGGGCGGAGGTATTTACGAAGAAGATGTTTTTTACGATGCATGCGATGAACTGGGACTGTGTGTCTGGCAGGATTTCATGTTCGCCTGTGCGGCCTACCCGGCGTTTGATGATGAGTTTTTGGAAAACGTCCGTTCCGAAGCCCGGGAGAATGTCAAGCGCCTGAGAAACCATCCATGCCTCGCTCTGTGGTGCGGTAATAACGAGCTGGAGCAATTACGGGCCGTCAAGGACGGCGCGGATGATGAGGGGCGGATGAACTGGAAGGATTACGCACGATTGTTCGATCAATTGCTCCCCGATACGGTGGAAGAGCTGCATCCCGAATGCGCTTACTGGCCCTCGAGCGAACACACACCGGTCGGCGACCGCACCCATACCAGCCACCCGGACTTTGGTGACGCCCATCTGTGGAATGTCTGGCACGGCAAGGAGCCCTTCGAATGGTATCGCAGCAGTTACCACCGGTTCTGCAGTGAATTCGGGTTCCAGAGCTTCCCCGAGCCGAAAACCGTGGCCGAATTCACCTGTCCCGAAGACCGCAATCCGACCAGTCCGATCATGGAAAAACACCAGCGCTGCCGGGAGGGAAACGAAAAGATCATCCATTACATGCTGAAATGGTTCCGCTTCCCCATAGGGTTTGAAAACATGATATGGCTCAGCCAGATCCAGCAGGGCCTGGCGATCAAATACGCCGTTGAGCACTGGCGGCGCAACATGCACCGCTGCATGGGCGCACTGTACTGGCAGTTGAATGACTGCTGGCCGGTTGCAAGCTGGGCGTCGATCGACGGCTCCGGGCGCTGGAAGGCTTTGCATTATCTGGCCCGACGCTTTTTCGCTCCGGTGCTCGTCAGCGGCGTGGAAAATCCTCAGGACGGCACGGTGGCCGTTCATGTCAGCAACGACCGGAGCAGAAAATTCTCCGGAAACGCCGTCGCCACCGTCACCACGGTCGATGGTCAGCAACTGGAAGAACACCACATCGAGGCCGCCGTCCGGCCCGGAACGTCCGCTCACGTGGCCACGCTGGATCTCTCCGGTTGCCTCAAGGAATTTTCGGCGGGACGTATCATGGTCTGGCTGAGCCTCCAGGAGGACGGTGAAACCCTGTCCACCAATTTTGTGCATTTTGTCAAGCCCAAGCATATGGACCTGGCGGAACCGGGCATCAGGGCAGAGGTTCAGGATCTGGAGGATTCTTTTCTTGTCACCCTGGAGACGTCAAAACCGGCGCTCTGGGTCTGGCTGGAGCTGCGTGAATGCGACGCGGAATTCTCCGACAATTTCATCTGCCTTCCGCCGGGAGAACCCGTCCGGATCGCGGTCCGCCCGCAGGTGCAGCTCGGCAAAAAGCCTTTTGCGGAAGCGCTGCGTTGCCGGAGCATCTACCATACCTACAACGGACATACAGCGCAAAAACACCTGCCTGATATCGCCTGAAAAACGTCCATTTGCGCCAATAATGAAATTCTGGTACAACTAAGATAGAATAGACCGGCATCATCCGCATGAAGCAAGGGAAATGAGCCGCCTTGCTTATTGCCGACGTCCGAGCCAACGGCCGGATGGGACAATTGTTACGCGACCGGCTCATAAAGCGAATATGTGAGGGAGGCCGAAACGCCATGTCAAATCCTGCAAAATGCGTTCTGCTGTGCCTGTCGGCACTGTTGTTGTCCGTTTTTACATTGACCGCGGCCGCTGAAGAGGAGGTGGTGTTCGGATTCGATAACGCCGGGGAGCTTCAGGAGTGGGAGATCACCGAAGGGGTGTCCTTCGATCCGGAACGCATGCGCGGTGAGGAAGGCGGTTCGATGCGCGTGGAGCCGGGTGCGCGCGCGAGCCTCGGGCTGCGCGATACCGACGGGGGCGGGCGCGTGGATATCTGGTTCTACGAGGACGGCACGCGCCGTGCGGATCCCGACCAGCGGGGCGCCGGGCCGCTGGCGGGTGTGGTTGATGCGGACGGGCGCGTCCTTGCGGCCGGGCCGATTTTCGCCCCCTACCTGGCGGGCAACGATTCCTACGCACTCGGAGAGTTCTCGCCCGACGAGCAGCCGTGGTGGGACGTAACGCACCTCGGCGTCGGCCGCGAGGAGGGGTGGCATCGGTGGACGTTCGACTTCGACCCGCAGGAAGGGTTCCGTTTCCTGCACAACGGAGAGGATACGGGGCGTTTCAGCTGGGCGGAGAGCGATATGGAAGGTTTTGCCGGCCTGGTGGTCATCGGCGACGACGCCGCAGATGAAGACGACCGGCAGACCCTCTGGGTGGACCGAATTGAAGTTGTGCTGGAGGGGGAGATGGAGGAGGTTGACCCGCTGGAAGGTATCGTTCCCCCGACCGATCCGGAAGTGGAGGAGGCGCCTTCGATAGTGGAGGAGCTGATGGGCAGGCATCCGCGCCTGCTGTTCGGCGAGGAAGACATCGAGGAGCTGCGTGCGTTCGCCGGGTCGGACACCGCCGCGCCGATGATGGAAGAGTTCGAGGGATATCTCCCGGCCAGCAGGTCTCCGGGAGAGGCCACCTGGCTCCGCGATGCTACCGACGCACAGCGTCAGGGCCTGTGGAGGCTTCCCACGGTGGCGCTCCACTACGTGCTGACGGAAGACCAGAGGAGTTTCGAGCGGACGGTGGAGTTCATGGAACTGCTGCTCGCCACCCCGCACTGGGAGCTGGGGCCCGAGATCGACAGCGGCATGGGCGCGGCGAACATCATGGCCGGCGCTGCGCTTGCCTACGACTGGCTTTACCACGAGCTGGATCCGGAGTTCAGGGAGGAGTACCGACAGAAACTCTGGGAACACGCACGGCGCATGTACCATGCCGGCCACCTGCGGGGCCACGGCCACACCGCGTACTGGCAGAACGATCCGCATAACAACCACCGCTGGCACCGTAACATGGGGCTGGCCCTGTGTGCTCTGGCCGCGTATACCGGCGAGGACGACCAGAAATGGCTCATGAAGCAGCTTGCCGAAGAAATCGATTTGGTGATGCGCTGGCTGCCCGAGGATGGCAGCTACCACGAAGGCTCGAGCTACCTGACCTTCGGCGGAACGCACCTGCTGCTGGGGATTCAGGCGGTTGACCGCTGCCTGGGGACCGAGTACCGCGAACATCCGTTTTTGCAGAACGCTGCCGATTTCATGACCCATGCCCTCACGCCGGGGCTGAGAAACAGGTTTCCGTTCGGCGACCACGGCAGCGTGAACGTAGGTTCACTCGGCTACAATACGTTCCTTTACGATCCGATCGGGCGTTTTGAGATGCCCGATCACCTGGAGGTCTGGGACCGGATCCGCGAAGAACATGGTTCAGGAGCACATGTTGCGTGGACCACGCTGCTCTGGTACCCGGCCCATCTGGAACGGGGTTCGCCGGAGGCGCTGCCGCACCGTGGTTTTTTCGCCGATACGGGTGTGATTTATATCCGGGACAGCTGGGCCGAGGGAGGGGCCGGGGCGATGTTCAAGTGCGGCCCGCTCGGCGGTTATACGCTCAACCGGTTCCGCCATGCGAACGACTACCAGTATATCAACGTTGCGCACGACGATCCGGATGCGAACTCGTTCATACTCTATGCGGATGGTGAGTTTGTGGCGGAAACATCACGGTATTCCACCCGGAAGCAAACGGCCAACCACAACACGATTTTGATCAACGGGGGCGGTCAGGCGGCCCACGGCCGTGGTGAGGGCGGCACCTGGACGCAACCGGCGACGGGAAATACGGACATGACGGACATGGGAGTGATCACGGCGAAGGCGGAGAACGGAGGCGTTCTCGCCATTGAGGGCGAGGCTTCCGGCTCGTATCTGTCCACGAGCAACGTCCCCGATCGTCCGGCACTTGATCGCTACCGCCGCACGTTGATCTGGGTGGAAGGCCGCTATCTTCTCGTACTGGACGATATCCGCGCTCCCGAACCTGTGGATGTCTCGTGGCTGATGCAGGGTCCTTCGCTTGAGCCCGAGGACGAGGCGGCGGGCCGTTATCGTTTGCAGTCCGGTGATGTGAGCCGTTCGTTCATGGTGGTGTCGTCGGAGGAGACGGATCCGCAGATAGTGGATTCTCCGTCGGATCACCGCAGCGAGGCACTGGGCTGGGAACAGCTCCGTCTGGAGGCGGCGGGCGTTGCTTCGGTCCGCCTTGCCAGCGTATACGACGTGTGGGATCTGGGAGATTTGAGCGTCTCGCTTGAGGTTGAGGATGCCGACCGGGCGACGGTCACGGTCTCAACGGACGGGGGCGAGGATACCTGGAGCTGGCGTGCCGGGGAAGGCCGGTTCGATCCGTCCGAGGTGGTCGGAGAGGACCCTGAGGGCGTCGAAATCATCAGGATGGATCAGCCCGAGCCCGCCACCCGCCGGCTCAGGCAGGAGGCGAAAGACGCCGCTCCATGAATGAATCCCGGCGGTTCGGCCGAATCGGGAGTGCGTCCTTGGTTGCAGAGCCTTGCAGGGATGTTCCCGAAGCGATGGCTGCCGTATGAGCAGTCCGGCACGTCCAGTCTGGCCGAAAAATTACGGTAGGGTCGTAGTGAGCCCTTCAGGGCTCCGGACTCAGGAAAGGACTACGCCTACTCACGCAGTGACGCTTGAAAGCGTTTACTGCGAGCCGGGTTTTCGGCCAGGCCTCCGGTCCGCCCTGAAAAGTTGTTTTTCCTTTTGGATGGGAGCAAGCGATGAAAATTTCTTTTTCGAGCCTGGGCGCACCCGATAAGCCGTTGGATGAATTTGCCGCGATGCTGGAAAACAATGGATACGATGCCATTGAATTGAGGGGCCGGCCGGGAAAGCACGTGCACTGGGAAGACGGCAGCGGCCGCAGGGCGGAGGTGAGGAACATTTTGTCCGACCACGGCCTGGAGGCAGCGGCGGTGAGCACCTACATTTTTGCCGCCAACCGCGAAAGCGGTGGACCCGAACGGCCCGACCATCGCGACGAACGCGGCAATGCTGATGAACTCAAGCGCTGGGTCGACCTGGCCTCCGACCTGGGCGCTCCCAATGTGCGCATTTTCGGTGGAGCGCTTCCGGAAGATGAGACGATGGAAGACGCCTTGCCGCGTGTTGCGCGCATTATGGACGCCGGCGCCGCGGTGAATCCGGAGGTCAACATATGCCTTGAGTTGCACGATGTATGGAATACGGGCGAGATCGTATCCAGGGTGCTCGACAGCACGGAGCACAGCAACTGTATGGCCCTCTGGGATGTCTGCGGCCCGTGGCCTGCGGAGTCTCCCCGGGAAACCCTGGAGTGCGTGACTCCCGGACGCATTGCTTACCTGCACCTTTGCGATTGCTTCCGGGTTCCCGGACGTAAGGGACCGTACCACTGTTTCCTGGGAGCGGGCGAGGTGCCCGTGGAATGGATCGTCCGTCAACTGCGTGATATCGGATGGGACGGCTTCCTGGACGTCGAGTGGGAGGGTATCTACAACGATTACATGCCGGAGGTCGAGATCGGAGCGGCGCAGAGCATTATGAAACTGAAGCGGATGCTCTGCGAGTAGCGTCTTCATCCGTCGGGATCGGCACGGTGTGGAGGGACATCGGACGCCGGGCTTTCGGGCCGTGCGGGATTCCGGGGCATGGCGGGGAGATTTCTACCGGTCCCGGTACAGATCGCCCCACCGTTCCCTGATCGCATCCTCTGGGGCTGTCTCATCTTCGGGCCGAAAAGTGCGCATGCGTCCCGCCGGGATCTCGAAGGTCTCGCCCCTGTAAAGAACATTCAGCGTTCCCTCCGATACCGTCACCCTGAAGCTTTCCTCCTCCTTGATCCGTATCTCTGCGAGCCCTCTCCCGTGCCTGACCTCACCGCCGGGGACCACAACGCTCAGTGTCCTGCCGCCCCGGCCCCTGTCGGAGAGCACTGTCCCCCTTTCAGCAGAGATTCGGGTGTTTCTGAAAACGGTCACCTTCGTTTCTTCGGCGAGTGCGATACGTTCGCCGTCTCCCCGGAGCCGGAAGTGCAACTCCGCCCATCCTCCCTCCCCCACATTCACGGCCGCGCCCCGTGGCAGTCTCAGATGCCGGTCGTTCGCCACGAGCATATCGTCTATCCTGACGTCTCCTTCAAAATCCACCAGTCTTGCAACCGGCCAGTAGTTATACCATGCAAATAAAAGTCCGGCGACCAGGGCCGCAAGCCCTCCCAGCCGCAAAAAACCGGCGATTGACGCTCTGGTCGGCGCGGCGACAAGAAGTCCGAGTTCATAGAGCACAAGGATGGGCACCGCCATCATAACCTGCGTTCCGGGCTCGGGCGGAGTAAAAAACGCCGCAAAGACAAAAGCCCCGAAGATTGCATTCTTGCGGTTGGACCGGATGGTGGCGGCGCTGACAATATCCCATTTCACCAGGTAATAGATGACCAGCGGGGTCTGGAACACGATGCCGAGGGCCAGTATCATCATCAACAACAGCGACAGGTAGGACCCCATCATGAGCACCGGTTCGGTCGAGGCGGGAGCCAGCGAGAGCAGAAAACGCAGGGCCAGGGGGATGAACAGAAAATATCCGAACAATGTTCCGGCGGCAAAACACAGGACGGAGGCGGCCAGGATCCGCGTAAAAAAAAGGCGTTCGTTGCGGTAAAGCCCGGGGGCTATGAAAGCCCATACCTGATACAGAAGGTAGGGGACGGTAACGGTGACGGCAACGCTCAGGCAGGCCCTCAGCTGCACGGTCACGGATTCCATGTAATCCATGATTTTGAGTGCGGGACTGATCCGCATTCGCTCAGCAGTGTGGATGTGCGGGCGAAAAAGCACCTGCATGATCTGCTCACGAAATATCCAGGCAGCAACAAACGCCACGCCCACCAGTACGATGCAACGGATCAAACGGGAGCGCAGTTCGTCCAGATGCGCTCCAAGCGACATGGAAGCGGCAGGTTGTTGCAACTGATTTAGATCGTTCTCACCCATTGTCGCCAACCATGTTTGTGATATCTCCGCCCGGGAGCCCGGCCGATAAACCCGGCCCGCAGTGGACGCTGGCAAGCCTGCCGGCCGGCAGGCAGGCGTCCGGGGATCAGCACACCAAATCCCGGACTCCGGAGCCCCTGAAAGGGGCTCCCTGCGAACCTGTTGTGATCTTCCCGGTCAGGGTCCCGGCGGATGTCCGCAACGTTGAAGGTCAGCCATAGATATTATATATTATTATATGATAGGATAAAGTATCATGGAATTCCAACGGCCGGCTTGTTCGGACCCGGTGAGGGCCGCGTCGTGCGTGGCCGGCGGGCTTTTTACCGTATGCCGGGGGCCGGAAGATACAAAGATCACCACGGATTCGGTCGAGCGATGCAATCTACAGCCAGGCAGGAAGAAACCGTCCGGAAAGATGTTCCGCCAAAGGTCCTTGTGGCCATGTCGGGCGGGGTCGATTCATCGATTGCAGCGATGCTGCTTGCAGAAAACGGCGTGGAGGTGACCGGTGTGACGTTCCGCCTGCCGTTCTACGGCGCAGAATCCGGGATGGAGGGCGGATGTTGCGGCACAGCCGGAATCAAAGATGCCCGGGATGTCTGCCGCCGTATCGGCATAAAGCATTACGTGCTGGATTACCGCGAGAAGTTCGAGCAGACGGTTCTTGAAAACTTCCGCACCGAGTACTGCAACGGCCGCACCCCCAACCCCTGTATCCGCTGCAACGACTGGCTGAAGTTCGGCTCCCTGCTCGATACCGCCCTGGCGATGGACATACCTGCAGTCGCTACCGGCCATTACGTGCGCAAGTTATATAACGTCGAAAGTGGTCGTTACGAACTTTTGACCGGCCCGAAGGGTGAGGATCAGTCGTATTTTCTCTTTACTCTGTCGCAGAACCAGCTCGCGCGTGCAGTGTTTCCACTGGGTGAGCTGACAAAAAAACAGGTCCGGTTCCAGGCGCGCAGGACCGGTCTCGGTACGCACAACAGGCCCAAGAGCCAGGATCTGTGTTTTTTGGCCGGCGGGCGGTACGGGGAGCTGTTGAGAAAAAAGCACCCTGAACTGCTGGCTCCCGGCGAGATACGCCACGTCGACGGCAGGAAACTCGGCACCCACCGCGGGATCGCACTCTATACTGTCGGGCAGCGCAAGGGGCTCGGCCTCTCCTGGAATGAGCCGCTTTACGTGGTGGAGATCGATCCGCAGCGCAACCGGCTCATCGTGGGGGAAAAAGAACATGTGCGGGAAAGGACGGTGTCGGTCGGGGAACTGAACTGGGTCTCCGTTGCACCTTCCGCCGGCGGGCCCATGCGCGCCGGTGTAAAAATACGTTTCCGCCATCCCCCCGCGGCCGCTTCCATCGCCAACCGGGGAGGCGGGCGGGCGAGGGTGCAGTTCGACGAGGCTCAGCTCGCGCCCACACCGGGTCAGGCTGCGGTGTTCTACTGCGGTGAGCGCCTGCTGGGGGGCGGTTTTATCGAAAAGACCCCCTCCGGATGCTGATGCGGTCTTTACAACCAACCACCAGGTGCGCGGGCAAAAAACCGCCTCGCAGTGGACGCGTTCAAGCTTGCCGCACTCAGGCCGGCGTCCCCGGGTTGGCGCGACAATTTACGGACTCCGGAGCCCCTGCAGGGGCTCACGACCAACCTGTTGCAAGCTTTCCGGCTACGCTCCCGGCCTGCAATTGCGTTGGAGGTCAATAAACGGTAGAATGGATTGTCATGGGGAATGCGTCCGAACACCGGCAATGTGATGTTCAGGGCGTTGGAAAAGCAGAGAATTAGACAACGGGGGAACAGGTTGATGATCATACCGGATAACAGAGCCTATACCCGGAACCACGAATGGCTGAGGATCGATTCGGAAGTGGTGGAGGTTGGGCTGACGGAGCCCCTTTTGAAGGCCATGGGGGATTTAATCGCGCTCGAATTGCCGGAGAGCGAAGATGTCATGCTGCGCGGTTTTCCCATTGCAGTCGCCGAAAGCCTGGATACCTTGCACGAGATTCTGCCTCCGGCCGATGCAGACATTTTGGAAGTGAACAAGGAGCTGGAATGGGATCTCGATACGGTTTCCAGGGACCCGTATGGGAAGGGGTGGCTGTTGAAGATCAAGGTTGAGGATCCGGACCACCTGCGGGATTTGTTATCGCCGGACCTGTATAGAAACCATTGTAAGAAAACTTTTGGAGAGGAAAGTGGGATCGAGTAAGAGACAGTACAGCGTAGGAGTTGTCGGTGCGGGGCTTGTCGGTGAAGCGCTTGTGGAGCTGCTTGAAGAGCGAGCATTTCCCCTGAAAGAGCTGCGGATTCTGGCCACCAGCTCGCGCGAACAGGAAATCGCCGGGCGGATGCGGGAAGTGACGCAGATTTCGAACGAAGCGTTCCGGGGCCTTGATATAGCCCTGTTTGCCGGTACGGAAGGTGAATCCGGAGCCGCACAAACCTACGGCTGGGAAGCGGTCGAACGCGGCGTTTTTGTCGTCGATAACGGCAGCGACTTCCGTATGGACAGCCGGGTTCCGCTTGTTATACCGGAGGTCAACGCCGGGGCCATGCAGGAGCACCAGGGGTTTGTTGCCAACCCGAATTGCAGCACGATCCAGATGGTCGTGGCCGTTGCCCCCCTGCATCGGCATGCCGGCATCCGGCGGGTGGTGGTGAGCACCTATCAGTCGGTGAGCGGCACCGGACGCAGCGGTGTGAGGGCTCTCACTCAGCAGCGGGAAGCTCAGCTCAACGGCAGCAGTGCGGATTGCGGTCCCTACCCCCATCCGATACTTGATAACTGCATACCCGAGATAGGGAGTCTGAAATCACAGGATAAGTTTTCGGGATATTTCAGCGAAGAGATCAAGATGATCGAAGAGACCAGAAAAATCCTCGCAACGCCCGATCTGCCCGTGAGCGCAACCTGCGTCCGTGTTCCCGTACGCATCGGACACAGCGAAGCGCTGAACGTGGAACTCGGGAAAAAAATCAGCGTCCGTGAAGCGCGGGACATCCTGTCCGCAGCCCCGGGGGTGGAGGTTCTCGACGCACCGGAGAGCTCGCAGTATCCGCTTGCGGCCGACGCGGGGGGCAAAGACGGTGTTTATGTGGGCAGGATCAGGCAGGACCCGTCGAAAGAGAACACGCTCGATCTCTGGTGCGTTTCCGATAACATCCGTAAAGGTGCGGCCTTGAACACGCTTCAAATTGCTGAAAAGGCCATAGAAATGGAGTTGATATGAACCGGCACCGCAACAGCGGAACGCTTTTGCACGGGGCATCCGGGAATTTGCACCTGCAGCCTGGATGATCGTTCCGTACATGCCGGCCCGCAACAGTGCGGGCAATCGCCGTTTTTATCAGAGGAGGGATGGAGTGAAAACTACAGCAGGACGGGCAAAATATCCACTGCATCACGCCTTCACCCTTATCGAGGTGATGGTTGTTGTGATTATTCTGGGCATCCTGGCAACCCTGGTTGCGCCCCGGGTTCTGGACCGTATCGATCAGGCGCGGCAGATGGCGGCCAAATCGCAGATACGCATGCTATCGAACTCCATTCAGCGATTCAAGATGGACACCAGGCAATATCCCGATTCACTGCAGGACCTGGTATCGAATCCGGGCCTGAGCGGCTGGCAAGAGGGTGGATATCTTGAACACTCGCGTGTGCCGAAGGATCCGTGGGGCCGTGAGTATGTTTACATCCATCCCGGCAGGGACGGTCGCGATTTCGATCTGTATTCCTACGGCCGGGACGGCCAAAGGGGAGGCAGCGGATATGATGCCGAGATCAGGAGCTGGGAATTGGATTGAATGGAACGGCGGCGGCTGCGCGCATCCGGAACAGCTTTCGCGGAGCTTTTTCACGTTTATTGAGCTCAGCGTCGTCATCGTTATCATCGGCGTATTTGCGCTTCTTGTCGGGCCGCAGATGACCGCCAGGATGCGGGGCGGCGGTTTGGATTCGGCCGTCAAGCGCATTGCGGTGCTGGGCGAGCATGCCGCCAGCCTGGCCTCCACATCGGGCCAGATCCATATCCTCAGGATCGAGTTGCGGGAGGGTTCTTTTTATATTTCGCCGTGGGACGTCGACGAGGAAGAGAGCCCCGCGCCGCACGCAGGAAACATTTACCGGTTGCCTGACGGCGTCCGTTTCACCGGGGCGAGGTTGGAGCATGAGGAGGAGCACGACGTCCTCCAGGTGCGCTTTGCCCCGGACGGCTGGGCGGACAATGCGGTCATTGTCCTTGAAGAGGAGGGGGGCCGGCGCATGGCCGTTGGCTTTACCCTGTCGATGGGGAAAATCCAGGTCAGTGAAGGGGATGAAATTCCTGATTATTGACCAACGGCCATTCCCGCCACCCCTGCATATTTCATATCCTTTTCAGTCTTCGTTGCGGTTTGCGCCGATGCGTCCGGCGTATTGCAGAGCTTCCTTCAGCGCCTCCCGGCGCGTTGCAATATCCCCCTCCAGCTGCAGGTCAAAAACATGATCCAGTATCTGGCCGATTTCCGGCCCCGGCCGGCAGCCGGCAGCCAGCAGGTCGTGTCCGTTGATCAACGGTTCGGGTTTTAACTCTTCTGCCGAAAGTTCATCGCGCTTTTTGAGCACATAATCGATATGGTCGGTCCGTCCCCAGCTTGCCATCGCATCGGCATGCGCAACCCTGCAGAGCTGCTCGAATCCGTCTTCTGCGAATAGCCTGCGCAGTGTGCTGTCCTTCATATGATGAGCGTCCTTGAAATACATGTGGCGCTTCACAAGCCAGGCGATCCTGTCGGTCTCCCTTTTTGTGACCCTCAGTCTCCGGCAGATTTTTCTCGTTCTCTCCGCGCCGATTCTTTCGTGCTCAGGGAACCGTTTGGGGCATTCCCGGCTGGCCGGGGGTTTGCCCACATCGTGCAGCAATGCGGCCATGGCCACCTCGAAATCAGGGTGCGGCCCCAGTTTCTCAACGGTCAGGAGCGTATGGGTCAACACGTCGCCTTCGGGGTGAAAGTTTTCCGGCTGTTCGCAGCCGCGGGCGGCTCCGAGTTCGGGAAAGATCTCCGTCAGGAGGCCCATACGGTCCATAAGACGCACCGCCTGTCCGGGCGCACGGTCGGTAAGAATGATGCGGAGTTCATCGCAAAGCCTCTCGGGCGTCACACGTGTGATGAGGTGCGCAAGCGCTTTCAGGGCATTTTCCGTTTTCCCCTCTATCTGCATCTCCAGCCGTGCCGCGAACCGTATCGCCCTTATGAGCCGCAGGTGGTCTTCTCTAAACCGCTCCACCGGATTCCCGATCGTGCGCAAAAGCCTGTTTTCCAGGTCCTTTTCCCCACCCACGCTATCGATGAGCCGGCCGGTCAGCGGGCTGTAATACATCCCGTTGATCGTAAAGTCGCGCCGCCTGGCATCCTGTGTGATATCGGCAAAGCTTATTTCGTCCGGCCGTCTGCCGTCGGAATATCCCGTCTCGCTTCTGAATGCGGCCACCTCATAGCTGGAGCCCTCCAGCACCACCAGTATTACGCCGAACTCCTTTCCGACAGCTTTCGTGTTCTCAAAAAGTTCCTGCACCCGCTCGGGCGGGGCGCCGGAGGCGATATCGTAATCTTTCGGTTTGCGCCCCAAAAGCATATCCCTGACGCATCCGCCGGCAAAAAAGGCCGCATACCCCGCCCTGTCGAGGCGCTCCACGATCGACCTGGCACGTGCGAAGTCTTCATCGTCCGGAACAAATTTTAAACGTTGTGCTTGCAATGGTCCCTCCCGGGGACGGCATAACCCGCATTTCATAAACCAAAGACAATAATCAAGATAAAGGATGTAATAACAGTATGACGGGGCGCTTTCTTCAGGGTTTCAGATTCTACCGGTGTGCATCGGCGCCGGACAAACGGCGGTTGACCTGCCTGCTGCAGGCAGGCCCTGCGGGCGCGTCCTGAGCGGCGCAATCGGGGGATTTTGCAACGGGACAATACTCAAAATTCCATTTGATCCTGCCGGTGGCCGAGCTTCTCCGCCGTCTTCAATCGAGCCGGCACAGGTGGACAGTGTTGACAAAATCAAGGCGCCGGATCGCTTCCATGGCCTTTTCGGCCGGTTTGGCATCCACGCTGAAGGCCAGAACGGCCTTTTTCTCCTCCGTTTTTTGGCCCACACCCATCGTCTGGATGTTGATACCGTGCCGGCCGAGTATGGTGCCCACCGCCCCGATAACGCCGGGCTTGTCGTCGTTAAATATGATCATGACGGTATCGGCCGGTGTCATCTCGATATCGAAGCCGTTGATGCCGATAATGCGCATGATATTCTCGCTCAGCACCGTGCCGGTGATCGTTGTTTCGCCGGCGGGGTTGCTGATGCAGGCGCCGAACTCGGAGGCGAAGTCGCGCGGTTCGGTGTTCTTCACCTCTTCCACGCTGATACCCCGCTCCCTGGCCAGCAACGGTGCATTGACCATGTTGACGGGGGTTTCAAAGTACGTGCGGAGCAACCCGATCTGGAAAGAATTGGTGATCCATTCGGTGGGACGTCCGGCGATCGTACCGCGGTAATGCACCCGCACGTTCCCGATACGTCCGTCTGCGAGAACCGAAGCCATCATCCCGATACGGAGGGCCAGTTCGCCGTAAGCACGAATCACCGGTGATATTGCGCCCGTTCCGGCGGGTGCGTTGATAGCGTTCTTAATCGTATCGCCCCGGAGCGCATCAACCAGTATCAGGGCGGCCTCTCTGGCCACTTCCGCCTGCGCCTCTTCGGTGCTTGCTCCCAGATGCGGGGTGACAAGGCAGTTGTCCAGTTGTTCGAAACGTTTGTTTTCCGGCGGCTCCTGTCCGAACACATCCAGGGCCGCCCCCGCGATGATCCCCCCCTCGAGTGCGTCGTAGAGCGCGTCTTCATTGATGACACCGCCCCTTGCGCAATTGATGATCCGCGCCCCCGGCTTCATCATGGCCAGCTGCGGCTTGTCGATCATCCCGAGTGTCCGGGCGTTCTTCGGCACATGCAATGTCACGAAATCCGAGAGCTGCAAAAGCTCTTCGAGGTCGTGTTTAATCTCCAACCCCGCCTGCTCCGCATCCGATTCGGTGGCCAGCGGATCGTAGCCGATAAGCTGCATGCTGAACCCCGAAGCCATCCGGGCCACGGCCATCCCGATACGCCCCATTCCGATGATGCCCAGCACTTTGTTGTTGAGCTGGTTTCCGGTGAAGCTCTTCCTGTCCCAATGTCCGCCTTTGAGGCTGTTGCAGGCGGAGACGATGTTTCTGCTCATCGCCAGCATCAGCGCCATCGTATGCTCGGCGGCACTGAGCGTATTGGCTCCGGGCGTATTCATGACGAGTATACCCTTCTTTGTGGCGACCTCAAGGTCAATATTGTCAACACCGACCCCCGCCCGCGCAATGGCGCGCAACCTCCCCGGTTGCTCCAGGACTTTTGGCGTAACCCGGGTGCCGCTGCGGATGATCAGTCCGTCGTATCCGCCGATGACCGCGGCCAGCTCATCCTCATCGATCCCGGTTTTGACCGTCGGCTCCACGCCGTCGAGGCAACGGAGGGAATCTATACCCTTTTCGGCGATTTTGTCGGTGATAAGAATCTTTAACATAACCTTCTTTCTCCATGGCCTTTGAGCGTGAGTGAGTATTCATTAAGCCACGTCAATCAACGGTGACCTGGTATCGGTATCGCTATCGGGATCGGGATCGGGACCGCGTAAATATTCAGTCAACGACGTCGTTTCCCCACCGTGCCCTGTGCCGAAGGGATGAAGTTTATCTGCTACAGCAGGCATAACCGACACGTTCCGCCCCGCCCCTCCGTCGCCTGGACTGTCATCGACCCTTCATTTCAAGTGGTATACGGGGCGCCGGAGGAGCAGGCAAAAGCACGGCTGAGGTCTGGAATGCCGACACTTCGCTCTGAATACTTATCCCACAGGCACAGGGCACGGTGGGAATGAGCTGGTGCAGTTCACGGAGTGCTTACCCCTTGTCGTTCAATTCCGGCTTCGATACCGATTTCGATAGCAATCATTGCCCGCAGCTCCCGATTCTGAGCGTTGTTCACCGGGGGCTTACGAGCCTGATTATAATACTTCTCCCGGGTTACCACAAGTTGCCGGGGAAAAAACAATATGGTAGAATGGCGGAAGCGTGTCTGCAGCAGCAAGACGGCTTGTAGCGGCGGCCGGAGCCCGGACTTTATGAAAAAGGGCATGGATAACAAACGTCGCCACAACAAATAGCAACTGTTTTAGTTAGCCCCCATATTACATAAACCAATCCAGGAGGTTTCAGTTGGTTAACAGCGTGCAAGAGTGCGATGCCGGTGGGGAAGAGGAAATTCTGCTCAGCAGTTCTTCTCCTGCGTACCGCTGCTTTGACCGACTCTGGCGCCATCGATTTGTGTTCGTAGCTGTTCTGGACTTTTGCCTCGTCCTCGTCGCTCTCAGGTTGACCTTTTTTCTTCGTTACAACTTTGACTGGCCTTTACTGCGCTCTTTCCCCTCGCCCGACTTTATGCCGCTTTTACGCTGGAGTATGATTTTAGGATTTGTATGGATACTGTCTATCTGGCGCGAAGGCGGTTATCGGGGTGGTATGCGGGGCGTTGCCTCACGTTTGAACATCCTTCGTTCAGTGATTGTGGGGGGATTCTATGCGCTGGTTCTGCTTCTGGCGATCTCTTTTCTGCACCGGGATTTGCATCTGTCCCGTGCCGTTTATGTGGGAACCGGACTTTTCGGCGTTTTGTTTATGCTTGCCCTCAGGGTCGGTATATGCTGTTTGGAAAAATCAATCCACAGGCGCGGGCTTCTGACGCGGAAAATAGCTCTTGCCGGAAGCTGTGACCATTTGCGCGAATTCCTCAATAAACTGCGGGCCGATGACAAACATGCGGAGGTTGCCGGCGTGTTGCAGTGGGAGGTCGACGGCTCTGCGCATCAAACCGTGCCGGAGTTCGCCAATTATCCGGTCTATGAAACCCTCCGGGATTTGCCGGAATTTTACCGTGACAGGCCGTTCGATGAGCTTTTTTTGGCTCCTTCCGTCTGTCATGGAGACCGGGGAAAGGAACTGAAGGAGCAACTGCCATTTGTTTTAGAGTTTTGCGAACGTCGGGGAATATCGCTTTACTGTATTCCTCCCTCCCATGCGGCATCCGTCGTTCTGACAGAAGCCGGCACTTTTTACGGCACTCCCATTCAGCAGCTCCGGCCGGTTTCGATCAGCAAACCACAACAAGCCGTCAAGCGAAGCATGGATGTTGCCGTCTCCTGCTCCGCATTGATCCTGGGCGCCCCGATCTGGCTGGCAATATGCGCTGCGGTTAAATTCACGTCGCCCGGTCCCGTTTTTTACGGACAGGAACGGTTGAAGCGAAATGGGAAACTCTTTACTGCATGGAAGTTTCGAACGATGGTGGAGAATGCCGATGATGTTCTTGAGGGATATCTTGACCGCCACCCTGAGCTCAGGTCGGAATGGGAAAAACATCACAAACTCAAAGATGATCCGCGCGTGACTTTTACCGGCAGAATTCTCAGAAAATTCAGTCTTGATGAATTGCCCCAGTTCTGGAACGTGTTAAAAGGCGATATGAGTGTGGTTGGACCGCGTCCTATTGTTGAACAGGAAATATACAAGTATGGAAACATGTACGACCTCTACTGCCATGTCAAACCGGGCATTACTGGTTTATGGCAGGTGTCCGGCCGCAGCAATACCAGCTACCAGGAACGGATATATCTGGACCAGTATTACGTCAAACGCTGGTCCTTATGGATGGACGTATTTGTCATATTTAAAACCGCTTATGTAATCATAACCCGGCGTGGAGCTTGTTGATAAGACACAGCCGACAGCAGGGGCGCCCCGTTGCGATTTTTGCTGCGCCGGACCTCTCGGGACGAACTGCCACAGTTTATAAACGTGCTGCAGGGACGCATGTCCGTGGTCCCCAGACCGCATGCCGCCGCCCACAACGAAGAATATCGGCATCTGATCGGGGACTACATGCTCCGCCACAAAGTCAAACCGGGCATCACCGGCTGGGCGCAGGTCAATGGATGGAGGGGAGAGACAGAGGAACTGTACGAGATGGAAAAACGGATTGAATACGGCATGCAATACATCCGGAACTGGTCGGTATGGCTTGATATAAAAATAGTTCTTCTCACCCTTGTGAAAGGATTTTGGTGCGAGAAAGCGTGTACTGATTGGCGGGTAATAGCTGAAACGACCGGAATCCACGAATTGCACGAATTTGACATCCGGTTCCCTCCAGCGCATAAGCTATGCCCGTCCGGGTAAGCTTTTCTCCGCAAATATTTCCGTGTAGGATGTAGGACGTAGAATGTGGAACGGCAACGGCTAAACAGCAAACGGCGAACGCCAATGGCAGGGGCCCACAGATTACACAGATCGCAGTTGCGGGTGACTTCGAAAGGCGGGATATTTATGAAATTTCCCAGTACGGTATTGACTCCGAAGGTGATTTCGGCGATAATACAACATGCTGGTTGGGTCGACTGGTTTATAAGTAAAAGGAGGTTTTCATGATGAAAAAAGTGGGATCTTTCGAGGCCAAAACCCATTTGGCCGAATATCTTCGGGATGTAGAACAAAACGAGGAAACTATCGTTATCCAGAGGTATGGAAAGGATGTGGCCGTGCTCCTGCCCTGCTCGGTCGTGGAAGAAAATCAGAAGAAGAAAAAGGCTGCGGAGGTGCTGGGTGCCTTTGAACAAATCAGAAAAGAGGAGGCTTCCTGTGGGCGCAATAAGGATGTGAGGGAGATGGTCGAGTCCGGGAGGAAAGGTTAAATGGCTCGCTTAGTAGTGGACTGCTCGGTGTCGGCCGGCTGGTATCTACCTGATGAGTTCAGCGATATGAGCCAAAACTTACTCCGCCGGATTATGGAGGACAGGGATTCCCTTATCCTGCCCGAACTGTGGTGGTATGAAAATCTCAATGTACTCCGGACCGCCGTCTTAAGACAAAGAATTACCCTCTCTGGTGCCCGAAAAGCAATTATGACCCTCGGGAAAGTTCCCTATCAACCGTATCCGGCAGCAAAAGAAAAAGGTGTCCAGATGCTTGACACGGCTCTCGATAACGATCTCTCCGCCTATGACGCAGCCTATGTCCTAACAGCTATGCATAATCAGACACTGCTGGTTACTGCTGACCAAAAGCTCCTGTCCCTTAGCTCATCGTTCAATGGGATCGTTTCCCTGGAAGAAATGGGTTGAATTTGCAATCACGAATTCCACAGTAGTAACAATCGAGGGCAGAACGGCAAGCAGGGTGCAGGAATAAGAGACGAGAGCTATCTGCTGGATACCAACATCTTCATATTCACAAACGACCAAGATTTTGAATCTGTAAAAGAACTGAAGTGCAAATCTTTGTCACTTAAAAATAAGGAAAGGCAGTGACCCTCTGATCTCTGACTTCTATCCAACGAGGAACGCAGAGATTCCCCCAAAAAAACCCTTTGCGTTTTGATCCTGTATTGTGTTAGAATTCAGGCGTTTGAAAAATCAGCTTGTCATCCGGTTTTTAAAATATGGAACGAACCAAACCAATTCAAGACGCAGATACCCGGCTCCAAACGGCTGCGCTGATAGTGATGGCGATTCTGTGGTTTTTCTTTCCGATTGTTCTGATCACGCGCCTTTCAAATTCCTTTGTGGATACAGCGGTTGTCCTGCCGCCACTCCTCGCTTTCGTCCTGTGGGGGAAAGGGTGGCTCTTCCGGTATCAATGGAACAGGACCATTCTGGCCGTGATCGCCGTGTTTTGCACACTGACAGTCATCCCGCAATTTGTTCCGTTTTACCCCCTGACGGGAATCGATTCGGTCCGGGTTTTCCATGGCAAGTTCATTCTTCTGGCGCTGGGCATACTTTTCGCTTTCACCAAACCCACTCTGGTCAGGGCCTTGACCGGGGGATGGGTTTTTGCGATAGCGGTTGCGACCTTCTGGGGTCTTTACGAATGGGTGCTCGGGGGCGCGGCAATCCCGTGGGGAGTCTATGGCCGCACCTATATAAGCCCCTTCGGCTACCACCGGAATACATTCGGCGGGCACCTGGCGTATTTTCTGCCTCTGGTAATGGCCGTCGGACTTCTTTACATGCGACGCAGCAAAAAGACGCTTCTAAAGTGGATATTGTCTTATGGACTCTTATGCATATCGGCGCTCTGGGTGCTGGTCCTCACGGGTTCGCGCGCATCACAGGGCGCGTTTGTCCTGGCGATCGCGCTTTTTATGGTTGGCCATCTTCTCAAGAGACGCAACCGGAAACTCAACATTTCGTTTGCAGCCCTGGCCCTGGCGGCGGCCCTTGCAATATTTCCCGCAGTGCGGTTCAGTGAGGCAGGACAAAGTGCGATGAGACGCTGGCGGGAGCCGAGCATGTACCCACTAACCGGCAGAACAG
>PUMZ01000041.1 GCA_003551565.1 Candidatus Brocadiaceae bacterium
AATCACAAATCCGGCTCGTGTTCAAGGCAAAGTGTGCATGGGGGGTGATTTGACGTGAGATGCCTTTTGTATTAGAATACTCCGATATGGATAACGTATTTTGTACCGAACGGAAAAATACTTTTTGTCGCTGGTGCTGAAATTATTATGGCTGAAAAAAGAATGATGAGGAGGATAACCGGTCTCAGATGCAGATTCTGCCGGGAAAAAAGAAAAGCCGATTATAAGGACATTGCTCAACTCTCCAAACTCCTTTCCGGTGAGGGAAAGATTTACAGCAGGAAACGGTCGGGTAACTGTGCTTTCCACCAGCGCCAGGTGGAACATGCGATCAAGAGAGCCCGGTTCATGGCCCTGTTGCCCTACTGTTAGGAATTCTGACGACGGGGCGTCGGCTTTGGGGTTTGACCGGGAAGCGATCGACGTGAGGAAATGTCAATAGCGGCCTGACTGCGGCAGCAGGCGGGCTGCTCCATTCTGCGCCCTGTTGCAAAGTTGCCCCTGCGGCCGGATTTTCGCCCGATCCGCGACAATATTATTCCTCGATTGATATGAACGACATCAGCAAATATCCCGAAGTGCCCGAAGAAGGCCGGCAAATCGCATACCGTGACGGTGAATTGGTTGTGCCCCATACGCCTGTCATCCCCTTTATTGAGGGGGATGGTACCGGGCCCGATATCTGGAACGCTACAAAAGGAGTGCTTGACTCGTCCGTGGAGAAGGCGTATTCCGGACAGCGGCGCATAGAATGGGTGGAGATATACGCCGCTGAGAAGTCGATGGAACTTTTCGGTCAGTGGATTCCGGAAGAAACCGTGCAGGCGATCCGGGACTTCCGTGTTGCCATCAAAGGGCCCCTGACCACGCCGGTGGGTGAGGGCAGCAGAAGCGCAAATGTTCAGCTGCGGCAGATGCTCGACCTTTATGCATGCGTGCGTCCGGTCTTCTGGATACCAGCCGTTCCATCCCCGATGAAGCATCCCGAAAAACTGGATGTCGTTGTTTTTCGTGAGAACACCGAGGACGTGTATGCCGGGATTGAGTTCAGGGCTGAATCGCGGGAAGCTGTGAAGCTGCAGGCTTTTCTGCACGATGAATTTGGCGAAGACCTGCGTGACGGCTCCGGTATAGGGATCAAGCCGGTCAGCGAGTTCGGCACCAAACGCCTCATGCGCCTGGCCCTTGAATACGCCATAGAGCAAGGACGCAAAAGCATTACGATCATGCATAAAGGCAACATTATGAAGTTTACCGAGGGGGCCTTTAAAAACTGGTGTTTTGAACTCGCGGCCGGAGAGTTCGGGGACATTACGGTGACCGAAGATGAACTGTGGGAAAGACACGACGGGAGGTTGCCGGCCGGGAAAATCCTCGTCAAAGATCGCATTGCCGATGCCATGTTCCAGCAGATACTTTTGCGACCTGATGAATATGAGCTCATCATTACGCCCAATCTTAATGGCGATTACATTTCGGATGCTGCCGCCGCTCAGGTTGGCGGTTTGGGACTGGCTCCCGGAGCCAATATCGGCGATGGCATCGCCCTGTTCGAAGCCACACACGGAACGGCGCCCAAATATGCCGGGCTCGATAAAGTCAATCCATCAAGCCTGATTCTGAGCGGGCGCATGATGCTCGACCACATTGGCTGGCATGAAGCCGCAGAGCTGGTGCTGGAGGGGTTGAAAAAAACTATAGCAAGCAAGACGGTGACCTACGACCTCGAGCGCCAGATGGAGGGCGCCCGCCTCCTCAAATGCTCTGAGTTCGGACAGGCAATAATCGATAACATGCATTTATGAACGACAGTTCTCCTTTTTCCTCTGATGACGACCGCGATGCCGGAGAGCAGGTGGTCTATCTCTCGGGCCGCTACGTGCCGAAAAAACGGGCCCGGGTCCCTGCATTTGATCGCGGTTTCCTCTACGGCGACGGTTTTTTCGAAACCACGCGCATCACGGGTGGTAAGGCGATGCATCTGGAGCGTCATCTCAAACGCCTGTCCGCGTCGTGTGCGGCGACCGGATGGGAGTGGGAGCCCGCCCGGGGGACGGTGGAATGCGCGGTGTCCGAACTAACTTTAAAGAACAGGGTTACGGAAGGATATCTGAGGATAACCGTGAGCCGTGGGTTGCATGCCGGGGCCCTGGCATCCCTTGATGCGCACTCGCCCGCCATCCTGATCGAAGCCCGGACAATGGATCTGGAGCCCCTGGATTCGGCCACTCCGTTGACTCTCATGCGCTCTCCGTACAGGAGGAACGAGTTCAGCCCGACGGTGCGTCATAAGTCGCTGAGTTACCAGGACAACCTGCTTGCCCTTTCGGAGGCCCGAACGGCGGCGGGGGCGGATGAGGTTTACTTCCTCAACAGCAGCGGTTTTCTCTGTGAAGGCGCCGTCACCAACCTGTTCTGGATCAGGGGGGGGGAGTTTTTCACGCCCGCAGCAGAATGCGGCCTTCTGCCCGGGATAACACGTGATATCGTGCTCGAGATTACCGCAAGGGAAGGCATCCCCTCTCATAAGGGAAATTACCGGGAAGAGGAACTGCTGGCGGCCGATGAGGTGTTCTGTACAAATTCGCTGCGCGGCGTGATTCCCGTCCGTGGTCTTCTTTCCGGGGTGAAGGAGAAAAAATGGTCGCAGTGGCCCCTGACGCGCCGGCTGGCGGGGCAATACAGCTGTTATTGCTGATTCCTGTTCCGCACCCTGTGTCCGGGCCCCTGCCGTGAGACTTTACTTCCGGGCGCGACGGAATCGGACAGGAACACATTTCCCCCTATGACAGCGCCCTTGCCGATCGTAACATTTCCCAGGATACTCGCATTGGAGTAAATGACGACATCGTCTTCGATCGTGGGATGTCTTTTGAAACCGCGCTTGAGCTTACCGTCGTCGCCGGTGGGAAAACTCAATGCGCCCAGGGTGACCCCCTGGTATATTTTAACGTTATTGCCGATGTCCGTAGTTTCCCCGATTACGACTCCCGTGCCATGGTCTATAAAGAAGTTTTCCCCTATCCGGGCGGCCGGATGGATATCGATGCCCGTCAG
>PUMZ01000050.1 GCA_003551565.1 Candidatus Brocadiaceae bacterium
GAACACCCCATAACGTCCGTTCAAAAGGTTCAAAAAAACAACTCACCATCAACTACTCTTATGCCGGCTTTGCCTTATCACAGGCGGTTAATTTGCAAAGATTGGAGAGCACTGCAAAATAACGGTGCAAAAAAAATCGGTTAAAGCAACGGTCTGCACAGCTGTCCGTAAGGTGAGGAAAAAAAGAAAAAAAATGCATCACACAAAGAGCACAAAGAGCACGGAGAAAGAAAAGGAAAAAAAGAAAAAATGCATCACACGAAGATCACAAAGAGCACGAAGGAAAGAATAGGAAAAAACCATCCTTACTGTCTTTTCTCATCCGTTTTCTTTAGCCCTGCTTTCTGCCGTTGCCGTTCTTTGTGTTCTTGGTGTTCTTTGTGTGATCCCCCCGCCTGAGCCGGAGGAACGGAAACGGCCGGCATCACTGCGCATTAAAAGAGCGATTCGTGGCTTTCGATTTTCTCCGGTTCCCTGCGGAAAAAGCGTCTTACAAAGGGGTTGGAACTGGATTGTACATCCTCCGGGCTGCCGGATTGCAGGACTTTTCCTTCATGAAAGATCGCGACCTCGTCGGCGACACGCATACAACTTGCGATATCGTGAGCCACAATCACCACTGTCGCTTGATAGGCATCACGTATGTGCAGGATCAGCTCGTCGATACCGGCAGCGATGATAGGGTCCAGTCCGGTTGTCGGTTCGTCCAGAATAAGCATTTCCGGATCCATAATCAGCGCGCGGGCGAGGGCTGCACGCCGGCGCATCCCCCCGCTGAGCTCGGACGGCAGAAGATGCTGAACGTCCCGCAACTCGACCTGATCCAGTTTCATTTTGACCATGATATCGATCACCGGTTCCGCCAGGCGGGTATGTTCACGCAGCGGAAAGGCCACGTTATCGCCGATGGTCATACTGTTGAACAGTGCCCCGTTTTGGAACAAGACTCCGACCGAGCGGCAGAAACCCGTGTACTGCCCGGCGTCCATCGACGCCAGTTCGAGATCATTGATCCTGATCGATCCTTGCATCGGCCGTTCCAGGCCGATGAGGTGGCGCAAAAACGTCGTTTTCCCGCATCCGCTCTGGCCCATCACTGCCAGGATCCTGCCCTTTTCAAGGGTCAGGTTGATGCCTTTAAGGATCTCAACGCCGTCGTAGCCGCCGACGAGGTTGTTCACTTCGATCATAATGGTTGGCCTCTTTTTATTAATTCTTTTTCAAGCTCCGTCTTGAAAAAGAATTAGGTGCCTAAAGCACGCCGGCCCCGGGAGCGACCGGCTTATCCGGCGTCAGCAGCGCGACCGTCTCCCCGTCCTGGGCGGCAAGGAGCATGCCCTGGCTTTCGACGCCCCGGAGCTTTGCCGGCTCCAGGTTGGCCACGACCACCACGAGCTTACCTTCCAGCCCGGCGGGGTCGTAATGCCCCCGCAGTGCGGCCACCAGTGTTCTGGGCTTTTCCTCCCCGACATCCACCTTCAATATCTGGAGTTTCTCGGCATTCGGATGGTCTTCGGCCGATAAGATTTTCCCTGCGACAAGCTCCAGCTTTCTGAATTCATCGAACGTTATCATAGCGCTCTCCCTTTTCAATATTGCAAAACGTTACTATGCAGGTTCAGGTGTTCTCTGCCGCTCCCTCCCCCGAAAGGTGCTCCTCAAAAATCGAAAATGGAGTCGTCGATCTCCTCGTTGAGCGTCGCCCTGCTGATCCGCAGCCGGATGACGGTGCCTTCCAGGGGCGGCGGGTACCATATCATCAGTTCCGACGGAACGCTGATCGCGCGCCGGTCGTTGCTTTGGGTCCGCACGACCCGTTCGTCCATGATCCAGGTGCGCGCCATGAGCGAACCGTCGGGCCGGAAAGTATCGATCTTCAACGGGCGTTCGGTGCGCCGGTCCAAAATCACGCTGTTATGGATCCACAGACGCGGTTCGTCGCCGTCGTCGATTTCGAGCGAGTCAATCGCCCATCGCGGGGGAAACTCCACAGGATCGTTTTCGCCGATCGCCGCATGATCCCACTGCGACGGATAGGCGCGCAAAGTGCTCGGCCGCTCCAGAAGCCCTTCCAGATTGAAAGCGTTCGCAACCTCGACGGGGGTAAAATGGAGCCGGTTCTCCCATGGTGAAAGGATATCCCGATATCTTCCGCTGTAGGAAAGATCCAGTATCGGCATATCCACCTCGTAGTATTCACCATCTCCGGTAAAAGTTATACGCCCCCCCCTGTCATGCTTGACATCGATGGCAACAGCGGGAGCGGCGGGCCCCCTGCCGACGCTTTTCTTCACGGCTATCCTGCCGGAGAGGTTGAGCTGCTGGGGAGGCTGCAATAGCGGACTGACGATCGCCACATCAAGATCCGCCCGCAGCGTCCGTATCGAGGCGCTGTTGGTGCTCAGGCTTCTGACCAGGGCGTCCAGCTCCTTTTCCACAGGTTTTGCACGCTGGGGACCAAGCTGAACGTCCTTTCTCGGTGCGGCCCGGCAACCGAACAACAGGACCGCGGCCCCGACAGCAAGAAAAAGACCGGTCCAAACGTTTTCATCGGACAGGCCGACTGTTTTCATAGCACTCTACCCTCCCGTATGTTGTTAAATTGCAGCAGACACTTTCACCAAACTCAAGCGCTCCTTCCCCGAGAACCTACCGCTATTGAATGTTGTTTCCCCACACCGCGTGCCCTGTGCCGGTGGGGATGAGCTGACGCAGTGCGCTGAGTTATTCCTACACGACCCCCTTGCCGCTGATATCGTAGTTCCATTGTATATCTTCTTGCGTATACGGCACAAGTTCATCGGGACGGAAAAACCGTTGTATCTCTTCCCGGGCGGCCTGCACACTATCGCTGCCATGCAGGAGATTATACCTGTTACTCAATGCATAATCACCCCGGATTGTGCCCGGTTTGCTGTCGACGCCAAAGGTCTCGCCCATCATATCCCTGACGACGCGCACGGCATTTTTTCCCTCCAGCACCATTGCAAGGGACGGACCGCCTGTCATATAGCGCACCAATGGCTCGTAGAAATCCCTGTCTCGATGGGCGGCGTAATGGCGCCGTGCAAAATCCTCGGTGATGCATATCATTTTCATACCGGCCACGAAAAAGCCTCTTTTTTCGAATCTGGAGATGATCTCTCCCATCAACCGGCGTTTGAGTGCGTCCGGTTTCAGAAAAACAAGGGTGCGTTCGAAAGACATTCCATCCCTCCTGTCCTGGTGTTATATATTGACTGAACCATTTGCCCGGCGTTACCGCCGACTCTGTTCAGTATAACAAATAAATTTCAAATTCAAAATCTCAAGCTCAAAATAAATTCAAAATCACGCGTCCCCACCGGCACCTGTCTGCCGTGCCCGGCACAGGCAGGCGGGGCCGGCGGGGCGTGTACGTAAAAAAAGCCGTTTGCCGTATGCCGTTCGTCGTTTATTAATTCTTTTTCAAGTTCGTTTTTGAAAAGAATTATTGCCGTTTTATTAATTCTTTTTCAAGTTCGTTTTTGAAAAAGCATCAGGAGCGTCCGGACGAGCGCAAAAAAATCCCTGTAGCCCTCCGTTCTGTAATCCGGGTAGGTCGTATCCAGCGGCTGGAAACCGTCTCCGCGCCATACAAGCGTGACCTCGGCAAATATCCCTTCGCCGAGATAGATACGGTGCGCATGGTCCTTGGTGGTCGCCAGCACCAGCTTGCCGGAGCTGATGTATCCCGGATCGAGATTGATCACCCGGCCCGACGCCCTGTTGCAGTCTTCCGTTATCGTCTGTTCGCCGGCGTTGGTGAATTTCTTGATCTCCGCCAGCCCGGCCGGATCGATGAGCCGGCGGAAACTGTAAATGCGCCGCTTCAGGCCCGCTCCCATCTCGTTGCGGTAATAATCGGTGTAATCAAAGTCCCAGGTCGGACTGGTCAGATCGAGCGGGCCGAAGCGCTCCTGCAGGAGTGTTTCGGCCCGCTCGAAGCAACGCTCATCAGCGGCGAGGGTGGGACAGACCAGTTTAACCGGAGGTGGTGGCTGTATTGTTCCCATCGTTCCCGGCCCGATCACAACCGCTCGATAATATTATGGATTTCACCGGCGAGTTCATCTTCCGCCACATCCTTCTGTTCTCCGCTCTTGCGCACCTGCACTTCAAACATCCCGTTCTTTTCATACCCCCTCCCGACAATCACTTTCACGGGAAAGCCCAGCAGGTCCGCATCCTTGAACTTGGACCCCGGTCGCGCGTCCCTGTCGTCGAGCAAAACATCGAGTCCGTCCGCCAGGAGCTGCTCATAAACCCTTTGCGAAGCGTCGGCAAGGGCGGGTTTTGCGGTGTTCAAACACAGCACGGCCACCTGATGGGGAGCGATCCCGGGCGGCCAGACCATACCGTGCTCATCCGCAAACGTCTCCACCGCGGCGGCGGCGATCCGGTTGATACCGATCCCGTAACAGCCCATGATGTACGGCCGGCGGCGCCCGCTCTCGTCCAGGAACTCGGCCCCAAGCCTGCCGCTGTATTTTGTTCCGAGCTGGAAAACGTGCCCGACCTCAATGCCGTGGTGCAGGCCCATCGGTTGATTGCATCGGGGGCACGGGTCGGAATCGACGGCGGCGCGTATATCGCCGATTTTCTCCGGACGGAAATCCCGGGCCGGCTCCACGCCGGTGAGGTGGGTATCGGCTTTATTGGCCCCTGTCACGGCGTCGGTTACCTGCATCACGCTGCGGTCGGCGATGATATCGACTCCGCTCAGCCCGACCGGACCGGCGAACCCGACAGGGGCTCCGGTGACGTTCTCGATCATATCCGCATCACCCGGCACGAGTTCATCCGCGCCCACAACCCTTGCGAGCTTGTTTTCATTCACATCATGGTCGCCCCTGACCAGTGCCGCCACGGGCCGGCCGTCCGCCACGTACAGCAGGGTCTTTATCATCCGGTTCGGTTCCGTATCCAGGCACGCGGCGACCTCATCGATAGTTCTCGCCCCGGGAGTTGAAACTTCCCCGGGGCCGCCCCCGGGTTCGCCGTCGCCTTCGACCGATTTCTCCCCGGGTCCGGCGCCTATGGCGGCTTTCTCGACGTTGGCGGCGTGGCCGCACGATGGGCATTGCACGTATTTGTCGTCGCCGATATCGCTGCGCACCATGAACTCCTGCGATCGCGATCCGCCCATTGCGCCGGATTCGGCCTCGACAACGACATAATCCAGTCCGCAACGGTCAAATATGCGGCAATACGCACCGTACATGGCCTCGTAGCTTTTTTTCAGACCGTCCGGACCGGCATCGAAACTGTAGGCGTCTTTCATCACAAACTCCCGCGTTCTCAACACGCCGAAACGCGGCCGGACTTCGTCCCTGAACTTGGTCTGAATCTGGTACAATGTCAGAGGGAGCTGCTTGTAACTGGTCACATTATCCCTGACCAGCGCAGTGATGACCTCTTCATGGGTAGGAGCCAGCACGCCCTGCCTGTTATGGCGGTCTCTGAAACGGATCACATCCGCTCCGAACACCTCCATCCTCCCGCTCTCTTCCAGAACTTCCGCCGGCCAGAGTGCGGGCAGCAGAACTTCCGCAGCGCCGGCGCGGTCCATCTCCTCGCGCACAATGGCGCTGATCTTCCGGATAACCCGGAATCCGGCGGGCAAATAACTGTAGACCCCGCTGCCGAGCTTTCGTATCAGCCCCCCCCTGAGCATCAGAACGTGGCTTTTGGCTTCGGCTTCGGCCGGAACCTCCTTCAATGTCGGTATGAGTGACCGGCTCCATCGCATGGGAATATCTCTTTGTATGAGTTAATCTTCCATGAACAAGAATTTAACGTTCCCGGCTACGAACCTTTCGCTCCATTGTTCACACATCGGCTTCTTTACCGCATTTCGGTCGACCTGCCGAATGGCACGATTCGGGTTACTCCGGGGCCGGGGCTTCGGGCGGCGGTGCGGTCTGCCGCGGGTCAGGAAGCTCGATAAACGGCGGCATCGAAGGTATGACATCCGCGCGAGGCCCCTCCACCTCGGGCAAATGGACCACAGGGGGCGGCAGCGGGGTCAAAGGTTCCCCGTCCCTCTGGAGCGTCGCCAGCCGGAATGCCGCCAGATCCCGATAATGGTTTTCGATGCGGGCCCCGGCGGCTTGTTCCTTCGCCCGTTCGTAGGCGGCGATTGCGGCCTCTCTTTCGCCGGCCAATTCCCAATTCCTGCCGGCATCGATCCACCGGAAGGCTGCGCCGGAAGCCTGTTCCGCCACGATTTCATAGGCGGCCGCGGCCCGGCGGTACTCTCCCTCCAGTTCCAGAGCCGCGCCGAGGTTCCGAAGCGCCGGCAGATACACGTAATGGTCGGGATAGGCTTCTTTGATCCGGCCGTAGGCGCCGGCAGCTGCTTCGGCCTCGCCCAGCTCCATGTGGACGTTGCCCAGTTTCAAGAGCACCCACGGGGTGGCCGCGGTCCTCCTTCCCGCAAGGAGCCGCCGGCATTCATCGGCGACCGTGCGGAGTTCCTCATCCGGCACCTGTCCCGGCAGCATGGGCGGCATCTGCGAGAGCGCAGCCCAGGTTTGCTCGAGTTCCGCCCTCCTCCGGCCTGTGTAGTTGACATAGGCCAGAAACGATACGATGACGATCGCCAGGGCCAGCGCCGCCGGGCGCCAGTACTTTTGCAATCCATCCGTCGTAGCGGAAAGCAGACGTTCCAGTACATCGCCGGTTCCGTGTTGCCCGCCTGTTCGATGCCGGTCACTCATGCGTAGTTTTTCTCCATGAAGATTAACTTGCCTATCCTAACCCGGATGTTTGCGATATGCGGGAGCTTAAAATCTCGCGCGCCCTTTCCACGTCACGCCCGATCTGCGCCTTCAAATCATCGATCCGCACGAAGTTCACCTGGTCCCTCAGAAACGCAAGGAATTGCACTTCCATCTCCTCGCCATACAGGTCAAATTTTTCGTCCAGCAGGTAGACCTCGACGACGACCTTTTCGGCATCGGATCCGTGGACCGTGGTGCGTCGCCCGATGCTGACCGCCGCGGCGAAAATGTTGCCTCCAAAAAACGCCCTGCCGGCGTACACTCCTTCTTTCGGCAGCAATTCATCGCCCGTATCCAGGTTGGCGGTCGGGTATCCGATATCCGTGCCCATGGAGTCGCCGTGCACAACCACCCCGATCACCGAGCAGGGGCGCCCCAGCAGCTTGGCTGCGCGCATGAGGTCCCCCTCTGTAATCGCCTGGCGTATGGAGGTGCTCGAAACCACTTCTCCCTCGATTTTGACCGGCTCGACCCTGCGGGCGGGAATCCCCATGTCCCGGCAAAGCTCCGCACCACCGCGCCGGTCTTTTCCAAACTGCCCGTCGAAACCCAGGATCAGTTTCCGAACGGACATGGCATCTTTCAAAACCCTGGCGGCGAACTCCCGTGCCGACAGCGAAGCGATCTCGGAGGTGAATGTTATCACCACCACAACATCGACGCCGAGCTTGGCAAAAAGCTTCAACCTGTGCTCCAGCGATGTAATGCAGCGCAGCCGGCGTCCTTCCACAGTTTCCCGGGGCGGACGGTCAAACGTCATCACCACCGCGTCCGCCTCCTGCCTTTCCGCTTCGGCAACGAGTTCGTACAGAACACGGCGGTGCCCGGAATGCACACCGTCGAAAACGCCGATCGTCGCCACGCAATCGGCGGGAAGATCCTCTTCTCTGTCGGGCCAGTAGACAACTTTCATCGTTTTTGAAAAGAATTATTTTGAAAAAGGTTCAGGCGCTTACCGGAGTGCGGAAGGCGGTGGATACCTATCCTGCAGGCCCCATAGCCACCACTCCAGCCTCCTTCCCAATTCCATGTGCCGGCGGAACATTTTCCACTGTTCGAACCCCTCCCGGTCGGCGGCGATTTCTTCCGTTTTTTTCATAACGAACGAAGCCGGCGGGTATCCGCCATCTTCCATCACGACCAGTTCGTCCCGGGCCGTATTCAAGAGTTCTTTGACCATATCCTCCCGCATCGCCCCGCCGATGATCGGACGAGCAAGCGAGATCAAACCGGATTCGGTCAGCGCGAGGTAGTGGAGTTTTTCGTCGTCTTCCTCGTTTTCCACCTCCCCGTCCTCCTCATCTGAATCCGTCCGCTCCGGCTCCGGATCGCCCAAAAGCTGCACGAGCCGGCGATCTTTTTCTTTCACGGCCTCATGGAAGCCTTCCTCTTCGGCGCGTTCCTTCAACCTCCCGGCGGTTTGGAAGGCCTTATCAAGGCTCAAATGCCTTACAAGGTCCTGCTCGACACGGTCCCGGACCTCCTCCAGCGGGGCGGGAGCGGGTTCCTTCCGCTCCAGCACCTGCACAATGACAGGACCGTCCGGTCCTTCCACCATTTCCGGCATGCCGGGCTCGGCTTCTTCATCGAAAACCAGTTGCGCGATTTTTTCCCCGGCATCGATATCGCGTACCAGCGCCTGTCGGGAAAGATACTCGTTACCGTCTCTGTCCCGGACCTGCACGTACCGGAGGCCATGAGTTCCGGCATGCTGCCGCAACGGGCGCGGCTGTCCCGGGGGAGCGGGAATACGCTCGAGGATCCCCAGAACGGATTCGGCGCGGCGCCGCGCTTCCTGCTCGGCTTTTTGCTGAGCAAGAGTCGATCGGATCTCATCCCGCACCTCGGAAAGCGGCCTGTAGGCCGGCTCGTCCGCATCCTCTCCGGGCGCCGCATCGGGATCTTCTTCCTCCAATGCAATGCCATCGTCGTCGTTGGCGTCTGCGCCGTTGTCCTCCGCTTCGTCGGCATCCGTTTCATGGTCGCCGGAAGGTTCCTCCTCTCCACCCTCCAGCTCTCCGTCCTCCCCCTCCTCCGCGTTGTCGGGAGCGGGGTCCTCTCCGGCGCCGTCATCCTCCTGCTCGATCCGGAATTGCTGCCTGTTCTCGTCGTAGTAATCCCGGATAGATTCTTCGCTCACTTCGATGTCCTCTTTCAGGTCGTCGATCTCCGCCCAGGCATATTCCAGCCTCACCCGTTCGGGGGCAAGGTAACCGAAAACCCCGGCCTCGCGGTCCGGACGCCGGTCTTTATGCTGTTCGTAGAAATCTTCGATTTCTTCGTCGCTCACTTCGACGACAGGCGCAAATATGTCGGGGTCGACCCTGACATATTGGAGCCTGATGCGATGGTTCTCGTAAGCGTACTCCATCCACATCTCCGGGGACCGCGGGGCCATCGATTCCGCCCGGAGGCCGATGAGTTCCAATATGCCCATCCAGTTTCTGACGGCATTATACGTGAGCCGGTCCCGCATCTGGGGCGGAAATTGCTCCAGCACCGCGTCCACCTGGTGATCGAAAATTTTCAGGTCGGCTTTGTCCACCTTCCGGTTCAATATCATGTAACGCCAGACGGCCTCGCTGGTAATGCGTCCCGGGCGCCGCTGCTCACCCTCTTCCAGATCGGCATAAAGAATGAACTCCTCCAGGATCGGCATCTGTTCCATGAAACCGAAAGCCGATATCCGCTCCAACTCCCTGCTCGCGTTCTGGAACATGTGCGGGGTTACGGACTGGCCCATCAACTCCCCGAACTCTTCCGCGGGGTCGACAGCCAGTTGCCTGAGCACCGGCAGCATGCCCCAGGTGAACATCAGGAACCCGACCAGAGCAGCCATCAGCAGCTTTTTGTTCCTTCGGAACCATCGCATCGCCATATTGTATTGCACCCCGATATGCGTTTATGTTGTGCACATCGACAAGAAAGTGCCGATGTACGAAAAAGGAATGTTCTAATTCTTTTCCAAGACTGAGCTTAAAAGAATTAATAAAAACGGCAAACGACTTTGTTTTTTGGGTACATCGTGAATTTGTTAAGGATGTACGGCAACTGAGCGCCTCTTTAATCCGACCGAAACCGGAAATTCAAAATTCAAAGCACCAAATAACAAATATATTCTAAAGACTAAGGTACAATAATCACGCGGTTTGGTCAAGTAGCACCCGGTTCATTGCGGCAACTCATCCCACCGCGCCCTGTGCCGGCAGGATGCAGTTTCAGATATTGAACATGTACATTGTCAGCAAACCGGCGTTTCATTGCGCCGACCTCCCGATGGGCCATTCGGGTCGGCTCCGGCATGCGGTATCGGGTGCAGCACTTCAAAGTGAGTTCTGCGGCGCCATCCACGTCGCAATGGTGACCGGGGCTGACGAAAAGCGGTTTGACGTTGCGGCGGGTGCGCAACACAACCCCCAGCACCCGCCCGCCGTCGACCAGAAATTCCCGGTCGCCTTTCTCCCGTCCGGGCTCGATGTATTCGCCCGTCAGTCGGCTTTTGGCACAACCAACGGATGGCATTTGCAGCCACAGTCCCATGTGGGCGGCCAGCCCGAGCCGGCGGGGATGCGCGATGCCCTGCCCGTCGAATAGAACCACGTCGGGCCTGTTCTCGATCTTCTCGAAAGCGGCCAAAAGCGCCGGGCCCTCACGGAAACTGAGCATGCCGGGGATGTAGGAGCGGGACGCCTTGACGCATGCGCCCTTGACTTCGACAACTTCCAGATCGGGGAACGTCAGCACGGTCACCGCAGCGAAAAACACGCCGTCCCTTCGGCTCAGGGCCATATCCGCCCCGGCCACAACATTGATATCCGCCGGAAGTGGCCCCGGATGCAGCCTGCGGCTCAGGCGCCTCTGCAACGCGACGGCCTCCTCACCACGGACATCCCACCGATGGAGAGGCGCGGGCAATTTCATCGTGTCCGCGATGTGCCGGACTCCGGTTCCGTACGCAGCCCCATCGCCTTGAGGTTCCTGAAACTGATCGCGAGCGCCTCGAAAGGATCGCGTCCGTAACAATGGTCCTGTTCGACCAGGGCCTGCTCGACCCCGCCGTCGCAACATGCCTGAATGATGGCATCCCAGTTGAGGTTCCCTTCCCCGACTTCGGTCATGCGCGGCTCGCCGTCGGTCCCCATGCCCATATCTTTGAAATGCACGAGCGGTTCCCGCCCGGCGCACCTGTTGATCCAGAGCGCCGGGTCGCCCCCTCCCGCCTGGATCCAGTAGGTGTCGATTTCGGCCTTCAGCACCTCGGGCGGGGCCTGTTCGTAGAGCATCCCGAGCCATGTCCTGCCATCGTATTTGATGAGCTCATGATGATGGTTGTGGTAGGAAAAATCCATACCCTCCTCATCCAGACGCGCCGCGATCGGTGTGAGTTCGTCGATAAAACGCCGGACACCGTCTTTGGATCGGTATTCGCCGGGCAAACCGCCGATGGCGGGATGTTCGCACCCCAAAGTCTTATGCTCCTCAATGAGCGCATCCAGGTCCTGCAGGAAGCGGTCCCAGCCGACATGCGTTGCCACGACCGCAAGCCCCTCTCCGTCGCATATCCGGGCCACCTCCTCCATATCAACCGGTCCGAAACCGGAAACCTGAACCGCCCTGTAACCGATAGCGGCGACTTTCTTCAGCGTGTTGCGGACATCTTCCATCGTGTTGGTAAAGTCACGTAATGTAAACAGTTGAGCTCCTATAACCGGCATGGACATAACCTCTTTCTCCTGTCAAACAAAGTGAAATGGACATCGGCAATTCATGCTTTTTCAAGTTCCGTCTTGAAAAAGAATCAGGCACTGAAACGCACTATTATACGCCAAACAACTTCCACGGTCAAAGCATGGGATGGACCCGGCAGGGGCGTGGCAACCTTCGCGTCCGGAATTCTGTTTCGCCCCTTGCGGGGCTGATTGTGTTACGTGTTCCCCGTTACCCCGGGCTTCCTCCGGTCGCCCGGGGCTACCTGTCTGCCATGCGATGGCGCAGGCACGGCGCACAGGCAGGTTGTTGAAATCGGCCCTCCGGGCCTGAACGAAAGCGTTCCCCCGGGCCTCTTTTGGGTGAGCCCCGGCAGGGGCGTCACAGGGCGGAGGCACGGCGGGGGGCTGTAACGGAAACGGCCGGCATCACACAAAGAGCACAAAGAGCACGAAGAAAGAAAAGGAAAAGCAATTTTGAAAAAGAACGCTCCACCGGCCTGTCTGGGGCTGCCTGTCGCTTCCGCGACGCAGACAGGTGCGACCTGCCTGCCATGCGATGGCGCAGGCACGGCGCACAGGCAGGCGCAGGGCCTGTAAGGGCGCTGCCGGTTCTCACAGCTGCGACCGGCCCCCGTATCGTGCCGCAAAGGCCCGGTCAGTCCTCCTCACGGTTCGCACCGGCGCGCCGGTGCAGTTCCTCGCGGGTGGGCAGCTCGTAGTAGCCGAACCAGTGCTCATGCCACATGCCGTAGGGCCATTGGTTGCCCGACCAGTGGCGCTGCCAGGAAGGCCAGGGCTCGTCCCGGACCGAGCTCCGGACCGGCTCGTAGCCGAGGATCTCGGCGAAGGGGTCGGGGTCGCCGTCCATGATCGCCACATAGCGCGTCTGGTAGTCGAACCATGCGTCGTTGCCCCAGGCCTCGCGCAGGCCCATGACCACCGCTCCCAGGGCCATGCCGTGGAAGCTGTGCTGATTGCCCGCAAGGCGGTAGGGATGTCCGGTCCAGTCGGCGTTGGCCCGCTCGGGGGAGCGGCTGCCCACCCATTCGGGCATGCCCAGCATGTTCTCGCTGAAAGGCTGCTTGCCCCGTTCGCCGTCGTAGGGCGGCCGCCAGGCATCGCTGTTGGTCACCCTGATGTGCTCCGCCGTGATATAGGTCGTCTGCGCATCCTCATGGAAGCGGCCTCCGGCACGTTCCTCGACGTGAACCATGTCCTCCTCGCCCAGCAGGGCGCCGGCAAAGAGGATCGGCCACTTGCGCCCGGCGTGGTGTCCGCCGTCGGAGGGCCAGGGAAAGCTGCGCTGGTCCCGGTTCTCGTGCCATTCGGTGAACACGCCGTACATGTCGATGCCGCGCTGCACCATGCCGATCAGCGCCTGCTCCTTGTCCTCGAGCGGGAAGTCGGCCAGGAGCATGGTGGTGACCACGCTCATGTCCCGGGCGGTATCGCGGCCGTACGGCGCCGGATGCTCCGCCGGTGTAATATGGTAGCGGTTCCAGTTCCGTCCGAAGTCGATGAACGGCCGGGCCACACGGTTGTTGACCGACTTCCACGACGGCGGATCGCCCACCACGTCCAGTTGCGCCAGCTCCGACACGTCCACATCTTCGCGGCGGTGCAGCACCTTCTCCACCGCCGTGTAGGGCGGCCGGAACGCGTCCGCCGGCGGCGGGGCGTCGACCACCGTCAGGATCGAAATGGACGCGAGCGCCCGGTTTGTCTCGTCATCAACGTCGCTCACCGCCGAGAGCAGGCTCGTATCCGGCCCGAGGCGCAACGGATTGTCCCCATCCACGCCCCAGGCCACGTTCAGCGCCTCGTCATACTTGTCACCGCGCGCCTGGCTGTCGAAGCCCGTCCGGTTGCCCACGCTCGGGTCGGCCATCGATCCGTGCACGACACGGCCGTCGTCCGTGCGGCGAGTCATCGGATCGATATTCACGATCTCCACCGGCCCCACGACCCACCAGTCGCCGGTGATGAACCGGCCGCAGTGGTATTTCCCCTCCTCCGGCTCCGTTGACAGCTCCCTGCCGAACGTCCACGTGATGCCGCGATGGGTGATGCTGTTGCCCGTCGTCCCCGACCCGGCGAGTCGCAGCAGCAGGCGGCCCGATTCCACCGGCCCCTCCCGCCCGCTATCGTGCACCACCGCATGGTAGACGCCGAAATCGTCCGCGCCCACCGCATCTATAACGAACGAGGCATCCTCCGCCC
>PUMZ01000316.1 GCA_003551565.1 Candidatus Brocadiaceae bacterium
CGAAAGACGTTTGGCGCCGGTTTCACGGGAGATCAGATTCGAGGGCGATCCATCCGTTGAACGTTTAACGGCGGCTGTCCCGATAGCCGTGGACGCGGAGGAACTGGATTTCGCCTTGCAGCCGGGTCGTGCCCGAGTCAAGCATATTGCCGTTGAAAATCCCTCCGAAAATACCGTCAAGGTGAATGCGGCGGTATCCGTGCCGGATGAATTGCAGACGGCGGAATACGGTGACATGACGGGGGATTCATTCTCCGCCGCCGGCTTCGTGTCCGCACAGCCTAAAGAATTCACATTATTGCCGGGCAGACAACAGAGTTTGCGCATATTTACCCGGATGACGGATGCCATAGGCCGGCATGCCTCTTATTATGCGACGCTGCATTTGACTCCAGCGGATGATGCTCTTAGTGGCGCCGTCCGGGTGCCTGTTTCCGTGAGAAATACGGAAGTTGACAGAGAACCTCAAATGGTGCTGCTTAACCTGGGACTGGTCAGGGGGGATGGAGCGGAATTTATCTTTCAACCGCATTTTGTCAATGTCGGTAACACCCACGTGAATCCCACGATCAGTGCTGAAATAGTGGGTGAGGGCGGCAGGTCAGTGAAGAGTATCGCTATGGTCGATAACGGTGCCAGGATGCTGCCGCTGGTCTCCAGCCGTTTCGCCGGCACGGTCGATTTCAGTGATATCGAGCGCGGGAATTATGTTCTTATCATGCAGGTTCAGGACGACGGAGATACCGTTTTCGATGAGCAGTTTGACCTGGTCGTCGAAGCTGATACGGAAGGTGAAGATGTTGATGTCCGCTTAAATGTTGATGAGAGGGGTTAAAAAATGCTGAAATCGCTGAGAAAAAAACATGTTTTTTGCGCTTATGCGGCGCTGCTGTTGGCTGTCGTTTTTCTGGGCATGAATCCGCCTCCCTTGTATTCTCAAACTCCCTCAGCTTTTGAGGCGACATCACCACCTTCTGAGGACAATTCCGATTCAAAGCAAGGCGAATCGGAGAAAAATATGCCGCGGGTGAGCAATTTTTTTATTGAGACCGACCTGCGCATGGCGCTTCAGGACCTGAGCGCGGAGGCGGGGGTGAATATCATCGCCGACCCCGAGGTGCGCGGGGTCGTTTCCGTGGAACTGGAAGATACGCCGCTGGATGAGGCGCTGAAATTAATATTAGCGGGAACCGGCTACCATTTCATCAGAACCGATAAATACTACCTTGTCTTTCCGGTGGATCAGGCTGCTGATTCCTTCCTTGAGGTCAGTGATACGCAGCTTGTGGCATTGAACCATATTCGCGCCAAGACGGCTGTCGACATGCTTCCCCGCCGTCTCCAGGATTTTGTCAAAGCCGATGAGGAGATAGACGTCGTGGCGATCACCGCTGCGCCGAAGATGATTGAGCGTATCGTGAGGGACCTGAAGGTGCTGGACCAGCCCAGGAAACATGTTTTGCTGGACGCCCGCATCGTCGTTCTGGACCGCAGAGCTACATTGGATTTGGGGGTGGGCTGGAGCTTCCCGGAGGTGACCGCAGGCGCATACACCTCCTTTATGCAGCACGATACCGGTGCCGATACGATGTGGCCGTGGGGGGTGCAGATCGGTTATACGCCGAACAGGGAGTTTACCAACGCGCTGAACCTCACGCTCAACCTGATGACACAGAATGAGGAAGCGACCATTGTCGCCAGCCCGCAGCTGCTGGCCCAGGACGGGCAGCAGGCGAATATTAAGGTGACGACCGAAGAGTATTTTAACATCACCACGCAAGCCGATACGTTTGTGCGGGGACGGCTGGAGACGATCGAGACGGGGACAATACTCGATATTATCCCGCGGATAGGTGGTAACGGCGAGATCACCCTGGACATGGAGATCGAGGTCAGCGATGTCGTGGCCCGGGGCGATGACAATCTGCCGGTTGTCAACCGGCGTACGGCCAGGAGCGCGGTGCAGGTTCAGAGCGGCGGGACGGCGGCCATCGCCGGACTGCTGGATACACGTACGGACGAGGCAAGGCAGGCCGTGCCAGGCTTCAGCAGAATTCCGCTGTTCGGCCGCCTGTTCCGGTCCAGTAAAACCCGGAGTAAAGATTCACAGATCGCTATTTTTATCACCGCTACCTTGCTGGAGCAGGAGGATGAGCAGTTCCGGGCCGGGCGGCAGTGGGACGCAACGATTCGCAGCGTCGATGAAGACTGGTTCCGGCGAAGACTGGACGGGTTACTTCATTAATATGAGGGGAATGAAAATGAGATTTTATCGCAAAATACTAACTGTTGCCGTCATGATGCTGTCGGCGCTTTTCTGTCTTTTAACTACCGGCTGCGCCGGATTTTCACGAAACAGAAATATGGTGGTGACGCCGTTCAACGCCGCCTATCAGACCGACCTGCGCCCCAAGAGGCTTATTTTGGTGGCACGTCGCGCCGGGTTGGATAATGATCAGATACTGCAATACGGGCCGGCCATAAGAAACGCCCTGGCCACCCACGGCGCATGCAGAATTTACAGTGATGACAAAGTCAAAATCATTATGGCCGTGCAGGGGCGAAATCTCTACGTCAGCAGACACACCGGTTCGTCCTTTATCTACGACCTGGACTCGGAAGAACCGAGATGGGATGAAGAATCACCGGACGAGGAAAAGGAAGAAGAACTGCGAACCAATACACTGGATATCCGACTGAGATTTAAAGAATAGCACGCATTTCTCACTGTGGGCATGGGGCGATACCCCCTGATTTTAACCAGGGGAGATAAATAACGAAAAGATAAATGCGCTCCGGCAGGGGCGCATTTATCTTTATTTCTTTATAGATAGATCAAGGCAAATTACAGCCTTAATTGCGGGGGCCTTCTTGTTCCAGACGGGCGATGTTCGTGAACATATACTCTGAACGGATAAACATTCCTAAGCACTCTGTCGGCAAGGAGCTCCCAGGGGGTATCCACGTGCTCTTCCTTGACCATCTGAGCATATTGGCGGGCCTCGTCGTATTCTTCCCGGGCGGCTCTGGGGCCGACGA
>PUMZ01000138.1 GCA_003551565.1 Candidatus Brocadiaceae bacterium
CCCGCCGTTACGTTAAGGAAGAGCGCACCGGGCCGCTCGGATACGGTCCCATCTTCATCGACGAAATGCACGTGCACGGCGTTCGTGTGGATCTGTTCGCCCTCTGCGTCAATCAGCTCCGCCCAGAGCGAGAACATGCCGCGCGCATCATCGGGTACAGCCCATTGTATCCGGCCCGCATCGATCGCACGCGCGCTGCCGCCTTCGGCTACGGGTTCCTCCCCCTGCGCCACCGTTTCCCCGCCCTTGAGGATCCGCCACCGGACGCCGAGTCCGGACGGCGTCTGCTGCAAGCGGGGATTGAAAACAAAGGCCCGCACCAACAATTCACCGCCCGGCTCGCAACGGGTTCCTTCCTCGACGACCTCGGTAAGATACATTCTCAGATCGCCTGCGAAAAGATTGCGCACCGTGTACGCCGCCAGCTTGGGCTCGCGCTCGTAGGTGAAGATTCCGTGCCTGTTGATGCCCCCTCGACGGACGAAATCCGACCACGTCCAGATCGCGACGCCGCAGACACGTTCCGTGGCTACCGCATTGTACTGGAAGCCGAAACGCACGATTTTATCGAGATACGTCTCATCCTGATCACCGCGTGTTGACCCGACGTTATAGCCTCCGGTGAAATGTCCGCGGCGGGCCATCCCTCCAAGCTCCGCCACCCATATCGGCACGTTCGCTCGTTCGGCGTGTTCGAGGTTCCGCTCCAGTCCCTCCCTCAACCCGTCATAAACCCGCTGCGAATGGTACCATCCGTAGTGGAAATTGCGTCCCGCCATCGGCAGCAGATCGTACAGGCGTTGCATTTCGCCGGTGGAGGCCATGACGATCATGGGCAGGCGCTCGGGATCCTTTTCGACGATAAAATCCACCGCGCGGCGGTCATAGTCCGGTGTGCCCCCCATTTCATTGGCCGCACCCCAGCTCACAACGGAGGTGAAGTTGCGGTACCACCGTATCATCGCCGAAAGCTGCGGCTCGGCCCACTCCTCCCAGGCGCGTTCGGTCTCTATCCAACCCTCAACCGGTCTCTGAAGCTGCCAGACAGGGATCTCGGTAAAGACGAGGAGCCCGAGCCGGTCGGCCGCGGCGTAGAGCTCCGGATGCTGCGGGTAGTGCCCGGTGCGGAAATGGTTCGCACCGAACTCTCTGATCCTCTCCAGCTCCGCTTCGTGCCAGCCGGGCGGCGGGCAGGGCCCGTAGCCGGGAACCATCTCGTGCTGCCCGAAACCCTGGAGCCACAGCCGCTCGCCGTTGAGCAAAAAATGCGGCCCGTCGATGCTCACCTGCCGCAGGCCGACGGGCAGGGCGATATGCGCTCCGGCATCATTTCCCCACTCCACTTCCAGCTCGTGGAGGAACGGATCATCCGGCGACCAGAGCCGCGCCTGCGGCAAATCAAACGTTACCTCGAAACCGCTGCTTCCCCCCGCCGGCAGGGAAACCTCAAATTCATCGCGCCCCACCTCCTCCTCGCCGGCAGAAAGCGTTAGAGCGAGTTTATCATTATATTCATGTCCGCTGCGATTCACGACTTCCCCGGAGACCTGCAGGCGCACGGGTCCGCCGGGGCCGGCAACTTCGCAGGCCGTGCGAAGTCCCTCCACCCGGCGCTCCGGGCGCGTGACCAGGAACACCTCGCGGGTCAGCCCTCCGTACGTGTTCCAGCCGGTGCCAGCCTTGGGTACCGAACGCCCCCCCAGTTCTCCCAGGCGATTGTCCACCCGCACAACGAGTTGCTTCGTTTCGCCGGGCCGGAGATGATCGGAGATGTCGAAAAGAAAGGGAGTGTAACCACCGCGGTTGTCGCCGAGATACTCTCCGTCGAGCCAGGCATCGGTGATGAACATGGACCCCAAAAAGACCAGCGCCGGCTCGTCCTGCGTACCGGGTGGAAGCTCCAGAGTGCGGGCATACCATCCGACTTTTTCCTCGGCGATGATCAAAGGTTCTTCCTGCGCAACGCCCCATACGCCGGGAACTTCGGCCGGATCCCACTCCCGGTGCGGGTGGTCCGGTTCGTACCAGCCTTCTTCCAAACCGACGTCCGCGCCGTCGGCGGCAAAACGCCAGCCGTCGGTCAGCGGAGTCTCCGAGCTGGTCGCCATATGGTGAAACGGCCACTCGCGGACCGTTTCGCCGGCCACCGCGCTGTTTGCAAGCACGGAGAAGAGAAACATTACGGCAGCAAGCAGGTCAACATAACGCATAATGCTATTCCTCTTTTCATAATTCACGGTTATTCAAGCGCCTGGCAAACTCCGGGTTCAAAGGCCGGTGGAGAGCACACAGCTTTCCATAAAATAAACCACGTCGTTTCTATCGTAGTCGGCGGTGGTCTCCGAACGTGCCGAGGCTGTGCCGCAGGCGACGCCGCAGGCAAGACTTTCGGCGGGTTCGAACCCCGCCTGGGCGCCGTAAAGCCATCCGGCGAGAAAAGCATCGCCGCATCCGACCGTATTTCTGATCGATTCGGGGTTGACTTTGCAACAGGCTTTGAGGGTTGTGTCTCCATCGATCAGGCAGGCGCCCTTCCCGCCCAGGGTCAGCAGCACGGTATCGACGAAACGGAGCAGCCCGGCGGCAGCTTCCGGCGCTTTATCAGCGGCAATATCCCTGTGCAGATACTGCCGCAGTTCTTGCAGGTTGGGTTTGACCAGGTCGGCTTTGCCGCTTTCCAGCAGTTCCCGTCCCTGTTCTCCGCCGATATCGAGCACCACTTGCCTTCCCCCCTCTCCGGCAAGATCGAGCAGGCGGAGGCAGTCGGATGCTTCCATACCGCAGGGCAAACTGCCGCAAAAGGCTGCGGCTTCCACCGTATTGTTCTCCAGCACCTCCTGCAAATCCGACTCCAGTCGTTCCAGGTCCTTTTTCGTGATTTCAAAACCCGGTTCCCTGAGGTGTGTCGAGGGGATTTTGCCGGCGGGGTCGAGAATTGTCGTGTTTGTTCTGGTTTCGGCTTGACATGGGGTCAACATGCATTCTATTGCTTTTTCAGCAAGGCTGTTACGAAAGAAAGGCAACTGATGCTCCCCCACGAAACCGCAGCATACCGCCCCGGCGCCCAGTCGGGCCAATCCCCGGGCCACGTTGATCCCCTTCCCGGCCGGGGAGAGGCTTTGCAACCGCACTTTCACATGCTCTCCCGGTATAAAACCCGGCGCCAGAAGCACCCTGTCGATTGCGGTGTTGAGCGTGACAGTGCATATCATGACGTTCCGCCGGGTCAAAGTGAGAGACGGGGAAAACGGGGGGATGCGCCCGCCCCCACAGGCAACCACATATCACCAGACAGAGCACAACAGATTCAGGTTTCCGTGAATCTCTCGGTGGCATCCACCAGTTGTTTCAAAGCTTCGGGGTTTCGCAACACACACAGCGAGGCCCCGGCCTCGAGCAGTCCGACGGCGGTCGCCGCTTCCCAGAGGGGGGCTCGGATCGCCCGGGATCCCCACGTGGGGTATTCCTCCTCGCTCGCCTTGGCCTCTTTCACCCGCCCGGTTTGTTCCCCTATCGAGACGGTTATGGGCTGCTGCAGGAGTTTGTCCCCGTTCAGGGCGGCATTCCTGGCCCGTTCCATAACCGAATAGATATAGATCATACCGAACCCGAGCGCACCGGTGGTCGGATGCATGACGATGTCCTCCAGCGGGAAACCGACATCCTGGAGCAGAATATTAACCTGTTTTGCAAGATTGATATCGGAAGGAGATTCAGCGATGATTTTATGTCCGTCCGCCAGGCACGAGGCAGCCAGCGTACGGTAATCGTCTTCCTTCGCGGAGCCGAAAAGACAGTTTTCGCCGGCGGCGGCCTGCGAGCATTTCGGCAGGACCACGTCGTCGACTTCGGCCACATCGACACCCCAGACGATCAATGGCAGACCGCAGCTCTCGAGCACCTTTTTCACGTCTTCGGCGCACTGATCCGCCGAACGCCCCCCGTCGTCCGGATGCGCCCCGTGGAGTTTCAGGCAGACGGCGTCGGCGCCCCATTCTTCACACTGAGCGGCCCATTTGCCGACATCGCCTGCAACGCTGCCGACATGTTTGGCTTCTTCTTCCGTCCAGCCCTCTATGCCGGCATTGGTTATCTCAAGAGCAAAAGCCGGCGGGTTCGGGCACTCGGCTTCCCAACCGGCCAGGGGCAGCCCGGTGTCACCGCCGATGGTGACGGTCCGGGACCTGGTGCCTCCGTCTTCGGATGCGGCGCCAATAGTTACGGTGTTGATACTGCCACTGAACTTTTCCTTCACGTCCGGTATAGCCATCGCAGAGCCTCCTGAAAAAGTAAGAACGAATTGCACACTGTTTGAATGATCGTTGACTGTCCGCTACGTCCCGGCTGCGACCGTTGGAAATTGTTCGGTTTTTGTATGCGGAAGAAACTTGGCCGCCATAAACTGCTGCATGTAGTCGGGGTGCGTGGACAGCTCAAAATAAGTGATGTCTTTCGCCAGTTCATGGACAAGGCCGTAGTCCTTTTCATCTGTCGCCGCCCGGATCACACCCTGCAGCGAAGTGTTGCCGACAAACTCGATGCGGTCCCTTTCGACGTCGGGCATCAATCCAATCTTCACCGCATTTTCTTTGTTGATCTTATCGCCGAATGCACCGGCGAGCATGATGCGGTCGAGGTCCGTCCACTCCATCCCGACGCTTTCCAGCAGAACGTTGGCTGCCCCATACAGTGCCGCCTTGGCGCGCAGGAGATTATCGATGTCCGCCTGAGTAATCACGATATCGCGTTCCACTCCGGACATGGAAGCGGGTACGACGACGCATTCGCACCCGTCCTCGCCTGAACGGCGCATGCATCCATCGCCGCCGTCCAGAAACTTCCCGCTCTTGTTCACAATCCCTTCCTCCATAAGCACCGCAAGCAGGTCGATATAGCCGCTCCCGCAGATGCCCACGGGCGGTTTATCCCCGATGGTGGAGCACTTCAACCCCCTGTCGTAGCGGACCGTTTCGATCGCCCCCGGCATTGCGCGCGTGCCGGAAACGCTGGTTTCACCTTCGAAAGCCGGACCGGCGGAAGCACTGCAACAGACCATAAACTCATCCGACCCCAGCACGATCTCGCCGTTTGTCCCCAGGTCGATAAGCATGGAAAGGCGTGGATCGCCGGCAATATCCGTCGCCAGTACGCCCGCGGAGATATCGGCTCCTACAAAACCGCTTATCGAGGGCAGGCAGTAGAGCTTCCCCTTCGCATTGATATCGATGCCGAATGCGGCGGCGTCGAGGGGAGGAAGATGATAGCAGCTTCCCGCATACGGCTCGCGCCTGATCCACAGCGGGGAGATACCGGCCAGAAGGTGCATCATGGTGGTATTGCCGGCCGTCACGCAGGCCCATACATCACTGCGGGACAGTTCTGCCCGTTCCAGCAGACTTGTCAGCAGCCGGTTGATATCCCCTACGACCATTCCCTGGAGGCGATCGAGCCCGTCATCGTTCTGCTGGCAATACATTATCCTGGAAATCACATCGGGCCCGTAAATGACCTGGCTGTTGTAACAGGATGCGGCATGGCGGCTGCCCGGCGCCAGCAACTCGGCTTTCAGGCTGGTCGTCCCCACATCCACGGCAAGCAGGCAGGGACGCCGCGAATCCGCCCTGCCGACATGGAGAATCTCGGAGCCGCATTCGCCTGCCGATAACGTCACTCCAGGTCGCCACCCGCAGTCCCGCAGCTCCCCTGACAGCTCCCTGAGCAGTTGCGGCGAGGCAGTGTAATTCCCGCTGCGCCGTTTCTGAAGCGCCCGGCAGAGCCTGTCGAAGTCGCACACATTGTCTTCAAGCGATGGCGGATCCAGCTCCAGATCCAGACGTTTGACCAGAGCTTCGGACGGAGGGAACCTGTCGGGAAGGGCCTCAATTTCAAAAACACTGACGTCCTCGGTCACCTCACGGCTGGCGACGGGCACGAACACTTCGAGGTCGGACTCCAGCGCAAGGGCGCGGCAGGCCAGCACCTGCCCCCCTTTGAGTTCGAACCGGCCGCCCAACCGATGCACATTGCCTTTTTTCACCTCGACCACGCAACGCCCGCAAACACCCTTTCCGGCGCAGTCGTTACGGATACGCACCCCGGCCCTGCGAGCGGCATCGAGCAGGCTGGTGCCCGGCTCCGCTTCGATTGTTCTGTCCGCCGGCTGAAAATTGATACGCGGCATAATTTTTCTGTTTTTACTGTGGCAACGCCTGAGCAAGCAAACCGTTTTTGCTCGCTGTCTCTGAAATTTTGGAATGCAACGGACATACCGGCTCAAACCGTGTGTATGTATTATAGTTTCTCTTCTCCGCATCATCAAATGCATCTACTGCGCCTGCCGTTTGTCCGCCGCTTCCACGACGCAGGCAGATGAGGAAGAACTTTTATAGGAAGTTCTGATAAGAAATTTTGAAAGCGTTCAGTTTTCGGCCTGACCGGCCGGGAGGAACGAAATGTCGGAGATTGGCCAAAAGACGGCGAAAGCCCGGCCAATCAGGTTCTGTGCGGGCACTTCCGGGCTCTCCCATTTCCGGCTGTCGCTGCTGTAGGGACTGTTATCCCCCAAAACAAAATAGCTGTTATCATCCAGCACGTACCGATCATCGGCCCCGGGCTGATAATAGATATCCCTGAACAGCCGGACACGATCGAACCTGGCTTCCACGCCCTTTGCGCCGACGCCGATAAACTGTTCTACGGTTTGATCTGCAGCATCGGAATCGTCATAATAATGCCGCATCAGCTCCTGTCCATCGATCCTGACAACCAGTGTTTTATCGTATCTTTCCAGCACAAGCACGTGTTTCCTGCCTTTTGACAGATCGGGCGCGGGCGCCTGCATCAATTGTTCTTCACCGTCATACAGCGCTGCCTTTCCTCCGCCGCCGGCGGGTATTTCGGCGTGGAAGTCGCGCCCTCCACCCCCGGCACGAAGGTAGAAAAACAACGGCCCGTTCCCGGATCGCTTCACCCTGACATCCGTCTTTATTTTCACTTCATTCACCGGATGCACGTTGGCTTCCCCTCTCCCTTCAACATTGCTGATCCCATCGTAGGCGTAGAAATCTTTGACGGGCCTGGCATACCGGGCATAGAGGGGAGTGTCCTCGTTGCGCGCATCCACGCGCAAAACTCCTTCCTCGCGCGACGATTCCCAACGTTCCGGCCGTCGTCCAAAATCCCACCACTCCTCCACAACCTCTCTGGGCGCCATGGCGTTATCAAGCACCTGCATCCACATCCTCTCCTGGATATCGGGAGGTTTGCGGGCTATTTCACCGTTGATATAGATATTTCCCTCCCGGATAGAAACCGACTCCCCGGGCAATCCGACAATCCGCTTGATATAATTCTCATCCCCGTACGGGTAGTCGAAAACAGCCAGCTCCCAGCGCCGGGGAGGCCGCAGTTTGTAGATAAATCTGTTGACGAAAATCCTGCTGCCCCACCTGTCCACCCGGTTGGCCGCGTCCATCCCGCTGACCGGACGGCGGCTTATATCGGTCACGCCCCTGTGCCATAGCCATTCCGGCCGTTGAAATACCACGGACTCATCCCGTTGCTCCAGGGGCACAATCTCGCCCGCTCCGGCCCACTTTAAGGCGCAGTTCGGACAGATGATCTCCCCGCGCACGCCGGTCTTGTCCCCCCCGACCCGGAAAGGCGTCCCGCAGTTCGGGCATCGCACTTCCTTGTGAACGCCCACAAGCGCGGGCGCCATGCTTCCTGTCGGGATTTGAAAGGGCTCGATAACCAGCTGACGCACCAGCAGAACAAGCAGCACCGCAAGGGCAATCGACTCCAGGTTGTCGCGCAAAGCCGTCCTTTTCGGCCCGGAACCACTGTTGCAGGAATTTTCATTCATTTTCGCTTTTCACCATTCCCGATCATTTGTTCACCGCACAAACGAATCGTTACTTCCGGCGGAAAAACGCGTTGCAGAGCGTTACCCTCCCCGGAAGCACGCACACTATCCCGCATATTTCATAAACCATAAACAAAACTCAAGATAACAAATAAACGGGCTATAGACGCTGTGATTGTACCACGGCAAAAGATCAAAATCAATCGATCTTTCCCTTTTTTGTTTGCAATAACGTCCCTTCTCAAATATAATCCGCACGTTAGCAGTGACGGCTTACCTGCGCTGTGCTGGAGAAACGATGCTCAGCAAAAAGCAAAGTATGGGCGTTTTCGGGATCGACGCTTTTCCGGTCGAGGTGGAAGTCTATGCCTCCAAAGCCTTCAAACCTAAAATGACGCTTGTCGGACTCCCGGATGCCAGCGTCAAGGAAAGCAGCGATCGCGTCGAGGCTGCACTGCAGAACAGCGGGTTCAATCCGCCCTCTGTGGCTGTCACGGTTAATTTGGCGCCCGCGGATCGCAAGAAGGAAGGGCCGGTCTTTGAACTGCCCATCGCCCTTGGGCTGCTGGAAGCCCTGGAGGTCTTCACTGTCGATATACCCGGCCGATACGCCATCGTGGGCGAACTCGCCCTGGACGGGCGGCTGAGACGCATCAACGGGACGCTTTCGATGGCACTCTGCTGCCGCGAAAATGGGTACGACGGGATGGTCGTGCCGGAAGAAAACGCCCCCGAAGCCGGCGTCGTCGGGGAACTCGATATCATCCCCGTAAGGCATTTGACGGAAGCCGTCGACTTCCTCAGCGGCCGTAAACCGATCAGGCCCGTTGATATTGATCTTGACGCTCTCCTTCAGAAAGCCGGCCGTTACGGGATCGATTTCTCCGAGGTACGGGGACAGGAGCATGCAAAAAGAGCTCTGGAAATAGCGGCCGCCGGAGGTCATAACGTCCTTATGACCGGCCCGCCCGGCGCGGGCAAGAGCATGCTGGCCCGGCGCCTGTGCACCATACTGCCAGGGCTGGGTTTCGAAGAATCCCTTGAAACCACACGTATTTACAGCGCCAGTGGTATGCTGGGGAGAAATGTCCCCCTGCTGGCCGTGCGTCCGTTCCGCTCTCCGCACCACACGATAAGCGACGCCGGACTGGTGGGAGGCGGCTCCAATCCAAAACCGGGCGAAATAAGCCTGGCACATCACGGCATATTATTCCTCGACGAACTGCCCGAGTTCCGGCGTCCCGCACTTGAAGCCCTTCGCCAACCCGTTGAAAACGGAGAGGCAACGATTTCAAGGGCCAACTTCGCCATCACCTATCCCGCTCAGTTCATGCTCGTCGCCGCCATGAACCCGTGCAGGTGCGGCTACCTCGGGCACCCACGCAGGGAATGCAAATGCTCGCAATACCAGATTGCCCGCTACCGCAGCAGGATCAGCGGTCCGTTGCTCGACCGGATCGACATCCAGATGAACGTACCGCCGGTCGAATACAGGGAACTGGCATCCAAACGCGGAGGGGAACCTTCGGAAGATATCCGCAGGCGCGTGGAAAGCGCGCGGGAGCTGCAGACCATGCGTTTTGAGAAAAACTCGTTTTTTATCAATTCACGTATGGAAACACGGCATATAAGAAAACACTGCCTGCTGGAGGACGAATGCCGGAGCCTGCTGCGCCAGGCAATGGATCAGATAGGGCTATCGGCGCGAACATACGATAAAATACTCAAAGTCTCACGCACCATAGCGGATCTGGAAGGTGCGGAAACGATAAAGCCATACCACATAACCGAAGCCATAAGCTACCGTTCGTTCGATAGGGACGGCGCATAGAACCCCGCTTTCCCGGGAGAAAATCATGATCCGGTATTTTCGTCAATCAGAGAATAAAATGACCGGGGCCCGTCAGAGCCTGTTCGAGTATATTCTCGTCATCGTGCTCGTAATCGTCGTACTCGCCGTGGCCCTGATCACATTGGGCGAAAGCAAAGAAGATTACATCGAACACACAGGTGATCCGGATGATATCGAAGAGGTGACGGACAATGACTGACGGTGAAAAACCGGAGTTCGAGCATGCTACCATAGTCGCCCACCAGATAAAATCTCCCGTCGGTTCCCTGCATACCATTTTGCAAACCCTTCTGGGCGGTTTTGCAGGCGAATTGACCCCCGAGCAGAAGCGTATGCTTCAGGGGGCGGACCAGAAATGCAACGAGGCGCTTGATACAATAAGGGGGCTGCTCTCGTTGAGCCAGGTGCAGCAACGCGTGGCCGGAGGCCGGGAGGTATCCGAACTTGTATCGGCCCTTCATGCCGTTCATGAAAAATTTGCCGATGCCGCCGCAGAGAAGGGCGTCGAACTGCGCATAGAACAAGAAACGGATATGGCCCATGTCGGACTTGACGCCAGGCACCTCGATGAAGCGCTGAGCGCTCTCATCGACAATGCTATAAAATATACCCCCGAAGGCGGCCTTGTCAACGTGAGGTTGGCGGTTGCGGAGGAGAAAAACGAAGTCGTTCTCAACATCTCCGACTCCGGCATCGGCATTCCACAAGATGAGTTCCGCAACCTCTTCAACCCCTTTTTCCGGGCAAGCAACGCCAGGAAACACATGCCCTCCGGCACAGGTCTTGGGCTGGCCTTTGTCAAAGCCGTTTTTGAGGCGACGGGGGGCAACATATCGGCCGGCCGTTCCGAGCTGGGCGGCGCCGAGTTTTCCGTTGCGTTGCCACGAAAGCCCGTGCCGGAGACATCAGAGACCGAAGAAAGACGGGAGCCTTCCATGCGTGTGGTCGTCATCGGCGGCGTGGCCGCCGGGCCGAAAATCGCCGCAAAAGTCAAACGGCTCGACCCCGGGGCCGAAGTCACTGTCATAGAGATGGGACGCATTCTGTCCTACGCCGGATGCGGACTGCCTTTTTACATCTCCGGCCTTGTCAACGACCAGCGCGAACTCATATCAACACCCGAAGGGGTATTGAGGGGACTGGCATACTTCCAGAACGTCAAAGACGTCAGGGTCCTGAACCGGACAGAGGCGACAGACATTGACCGCAAAAACAGGAAGATACGCGTAAAGGATATTGTCAGCGGTGAACAAACGCTGATCCCCTACGATAAGCTGGCACTCGCGACCGGAGCCATACCGAAAGTTCCCGAAATACCCGGCGGCACACTCCAGAACATTTTCACCCTCCACGGCCTTGAACATGCCGAAGGGATTAAGGAACAGCTTGCCGAAAAACGCGCCAAAGATGTCGTGATCGTCGGAGGCGGGTTGATCGGGGTGGAGATGACGGAATCTCTGGTCTCCGCAGGATCAAGGGTTACCCTTATAGAGATGGAATCCCATATCCTGCCCAACCTGCTGGATGAGGAAATCTCGGACCTGGTCCGCCGTCATTTCGAAGATAAAGGCGTAAGAGTCGCCCTGAATACCAGAGTCACCGGATTTGAAGGGGACGGCAAAGTGGAAAAGGTGCTGGCAGAAAACGGAGAATTCCAGGCCGACATGGTCATCAACGGCACCGGCGTGAAGCCAAACACACAGCTCGCTGCGAAGGCCGGACTGGAGATCGGCACGACAGGCGGGCTGAAAACGGATGAGCACATGCGCACGTCGGATCCCGACATATTCGCCGCCGGCGATTGCGTCGAAACCCGATGCATCATTCTCGATGAGCCGGCATATCTCCCGCTGGGCTCGACCGCCATCAAACAGGGACGGGTTGCGGCAGAAAACATATGCGGGATCAAAAGCACCTTCCCGGGCATTGTCCGAACCAGTGTATGTAAGGTTTTCGACTATACTATGGCCCGCTCCGGGCTGACCGAGACGCAGGCGCGGCAAGCCGGGTTCAATACAACCGTCTCCATAACACCGGGAATCGACCGCTCCCATTACATGCCGGGGGCTGAAATGATCATCATAAAACTCGTGGCCGATCAAGCCTCCGGAAGACTTCTCGGCATCCAGGCGGTCGGACCGGGCGAGGCCGCCAAACGGGTGGATGTTGCGGCCACTGCCATCGCTGCCGCCATGACGGTGGACCAGACGGCGAATATCGACCATTGTTACGCCCCCTCCTATTCCGAAGCGATGGACAACCTGCATGTGGCGGCAAACGTGATCAAAAACAAGATGGCCGGCCATATGCATGGCATATCGGCCGGCGAAGTGCGGAATAGACTTGATGCCGGCGAAGAGCTCGTCCTGCTGGATGTCAGAACCCATAGCGAATTCGGCGGCGCCCGGATCGAAGGAAGCGTGCATATACCCATCAATGCCCTGCGCGGGCGGATCAACGAACTGCCCAAAAACAGGGAAATTATTGTATTCTCGCGTGTATCTCTGAGCGCTTATGAGGCCTCAATTATTCTCAAAGCAAACGGCTTCGACACTGTCCGGGTCATGGACGGCGGCATTACGATGTGGCCAACATCAAAAAGCTCCTGAACCGGCATAAATGCGCCGAATAACCCTTTGCCCCCGGTAAACCGGCTCTGAGAACAGACGCTCCCGGAAAAGCCGCCGCGCGTTCTCATTACGGTTCCGAACTGCCGGCGGTGGCGGACAGCAATACGATGCGGCTCTGGATTCCGGCCCGCCCCGGTTCCAAAGCGCACTTCTGAAAAACGGATCAACAATGGGAAGAAAAACAGGTGAACGATCCGGTGCTTTTTCGCTCCATCGCTCGGGCCGAATCCGGATTTTTTATGACGATCGGCTTTTGCCCGGTAAGTCCCTCGCCTTTTTCGAGAGGCTCCCGGAAAAGATACGCCCCCTGCCTGCCCGGCGTTCGCGTTCCGTCCGGATGGAGAGCATCTGGGAACTGGAACCGCAGAGCTGGTTTCCACGCAACATGATAGCAAGACAACATGTGCACGGAGGCATCTGCGGCAGACTCGCCGGCCCGCTCAGAACACTTTTCATCGACCCGGCGCCCATGACCGGAGAACTGCAAATCGCGAGGCATCTCCTGCGCTGCGGTCTCCCCGTATCGCGACCGCTGGTTTTGCGGCTGGAAAATAAAGCGGGCCCTTTTTTCACCGCCATCCTCGTATCGGAAAAGATCGAAGGCGTGATGAACCTCCTCCAGGCATGCCGCCTGATCAGGGAAGGTGATCTCACCTTCACCGCATCGGCGCGACGGAGGTTGCTGGAAAATGCTGCGGCTGCTATCGCAAGAATGCATGAGAACCGTGTATGCCACGGAGACCTGAACCTGAAAAATATGCTGGTCCGGATCAAGGACAGAAAAATCGGAGAGAAAATCTATATTATCGATTTCAAGAAAGCCGTATTAACCGATGAACCTGTTCCCCTGCAAAAAGGCATTGCAAATGTCAGGCGGCTATGGCGTTCCATCGAAAAATGGCCGGATTCGGCGGCCGTATTCGGACCCCCGGACAGGACGGCGCTGATGGAGCTCTACAGAGCCCGTCGCTAAGATCACCCGGTTAAATATGGCACGCCCGGCGCCGTACGGCCAGGGCCCCCTTCCCCGCTTTTTCATGCGTTCCGGTGGTGCAGATGCGTCAGAAAACAAACGCCGTTTGCCTGTGCGCAGGCCCGGAGGGCCGACCTCAACAATAGCCCCGGGCGACCAAAGGGAGCCCGGGGAAACAGAGAACACGCAATTCAACCAGCCCCGCAAGGGGCGAAACACAATCCGGATGCGAAGGTTGTCACGCCCCTCCGGGGCTCCCCCAAAAAGAGGCCCGGGGGCATGCTTTTGCTCAGGCCCGCAGGGCCTGCCTGCAGCAGGCAGGTCAACCGCCGTTTGTCCGGCA